>CAYMVR010000031.1:0-9959 GCA_964393945.1 uncultured Muribaculaceae bacterium
TAAAAAAGAAGTTATTGGGCTTAAAAAAGAATATGAAAAATTAAATAAGATTTTATGTGGAATTAGAGAAATGGGAAAACTTCCTAATGCTTTAATTATCGTAGATCCTAAGAAAGAAATCAATGCAATTCGTGAAGCAAGAAAATTACGTATTCCAGTATTTGGAATTGTTGATACTAATTGTGATCCAGATGATGTTGATTTTGTTATTCCAGGAAATGATGATGCTGTTCGTAGTGTAAAAGTTTTACTTGGCGTTTTAAATAATGCTATTTGTGAGGCTCGTAATCTTGAAATGGTTGATTATGTAACTGAAGAAGATAAAAAAGCTAAGAATGATGCTAAAACAATGGATGAACTTATTAAAGAAGAAGTAAAAACAACTGAAGAAAAAGGTTCAAAGGAAGAAAAAGTAGAAGAAAAAGCGCCAAAAGCTGAAAAGAAAACTAAAAAAGTTGATTATAGTGAAATGACTTTAACTGAACTTAAGGCTATTGCTAAAGAACAAGGCGTTAAAGGATATTCTACAATGAAAAAAGATGAATTAATTTCAAATTTAAAATAAAAGTAAAGAAGAGTGGAGGATTATATATGGAAGTTACTGCTAGTATGGTAAAAGAACTTCGTGAAAAAACAGGTGCTGGAATGATGGATTGCAAAAAGGCTTTAGCTGAATGCAATGGAGACATGAATGCTAGTATCGATTGGTTACGCGAAAAAGGTATTGCTAAAAGCGCTAAGAAAGAATCAAGAATAGCTGCTGAAGGTTTAGCTAATATCTATGTTAAAGGAAACAGAGCTGTTATACTTGAAGTTAATAGTGAAACAGACTTTGTTAGTAAAAATGAAGAATTTACAAGCATGATAGATGTTATTGGGAATACTATTTTAAATAGTACTGCTAAAACTCTAGAAGAAGCAAATAAACTTGAATGTGGTGAAGGTACAATTCAAGACTTAGTTATTGCAAAAACTGCAAAGATTGGAGAAAAACTTTCTTTAAGAAGAATTGCAGTTGTAGAAAAAACTGATGATGAAAATTTTGGTGCTTATTTACACATGGGTGGCAAAATTGCAGTTTTAACAGTAGTAAAAGGTGCAACAGAAGAAGTTGCTAAAGATGTTGCAATGCAAGCTGCTGCTATGAAACCATTATATGTTTTTGAAAGTGAAGTACCAGAAGATGTAGTTGCAAAAGAACGTCAAGTTCAAAAAGAAATTGCTATGTCTGAAGGTAAACCAGCTGATATCGCCGAAAAAATGGTTGAAGGTAGAATTAAAAAATACTTTAAAGATATTTGTTTGGCAGACCAAGCATTTATTAAAGATGGTGATATAAGTGTTGCTACTTATGTTAAAAATAATAATGGTGAAATTAAATCAATGGTTCGTTTTGAAGTAGGCGAAGGCATTGAAAAAAGAAATGAAAATTTTGCTGAAGAAGTTATGAATCAAATTAAAGGGAACTAGTTTTATACTAGTTTTTTTCTTAACATTATTATAAATAATAACTTATATATAGACATTATCTTAACATAATTATGAGGTTTTGTTTCATTTAATTTGTGATAAATGTTATACTAATATTAAGTGGTGAGATATAATGAATTTAAAGAGAAAAAGAGTGTTACAAGGTATTATTTTTGTTGCTATTATAGTCGGATTTGTTTTGGTTGGGACACACGATTTTAGTAAAAAAGTTGTTGCTAGTAATGAGAAATTTGATTCGGAATATAAAAATGTTAATCAAGATAATGTTTTTGTATATGCTAATGCCCAAGATGTATATTCTAAAATGAAAAGCGGGAATGCTATTATTTTTATGGGATTTCCTAGTAATAAATGGTCAGGATATTATGCGGAACTTATTAATACGGCGGCTAAAGAAACAGGTATTAAAGAAGTTTTATATTATGATTTTAAAGAAGATCGAGATAATAAAAATGCTACATATCAAAGTATCGTTTTAAGGCTTACAAATTATGCTAGGATGCTTGATACCGGGACTCAAAATATTTATGCTCCAACTCTAGTTATTATTAAAAATGGTGAAGTACTTGCTTATGATGATGAAGTAGCAATAAATCAAGGGAATATTTCACCTGAGGTTTATTGGACAGATTATAAAAAGGGAATTAAACTAAATCACTTTAAAACAATGTTTAATAATTATCTTGATGATGGTGATTTAAAACAGAAATAGTATTGAAGTTAAATATAATGATGTTATAATATTAAATAAAGGAGGAATAATATAATATGGATAACACAGAATTAAAAATGCAAAAAACAATTGAAAGTTTAGAAAATAAACTTTTAAATATTAGAGCGGGTAGAGCTAATCCCGCGATGCTAAATGGTATTATGGCTAGTTATTATGGGACACCAACCCCAATTCAATCTCTTGCTAATATTACAGTTCCAGAGGCTAGAAGTTTAATGATTAAACCATTTGACAAAGGAGCTCTTAAGGATATTGAAAGAGCTATAAATGAGGCTAATATTGGTATAACGCCTGTAAATAATGGGGAAGTTATAACTTTAACGGTGCCAGAACTTACAGAAGAAAAACGTCGTGATTATGTTAAACAAGCTAAGGTTGTTTGTGAAGAAGCACGTGTTGCTTTAAGAAATATTAGACAAGACGCAAATAATGATATTAAGAAGATGGAATTACCAGAAGATGAAGAAAAGAGACAACTTCTTGATATACAAGAAAGTATAAATGAATATAATAAAAAGATAGATGATATTTTTAAAGAAAAAGAAGCAGAACTAATGAGGGTTTAATATGGATAAAAAAATTAAAGAAGTAAATTCAAAAGATGTTAATGAGGTTGTATCTTTAACAAAGAAAATTTTGAAACTTTTATATATTGTAATGATTGTTTCAATTATTTTATGTGGTACTATTATTTTAAAAAATTTGAATATTTTATCAATTGTTTTTACTTTCTTTAAAGTTTTATCTCCACTTTTTATTGGATTTGTTATAGCTTGGCTATTTAATCCAATTGTAAAAAAACTTAATAAAAAAGGAATCCCTAGAATATGGGGAAGCCTTATTGTTTATGTTATTTTAATATTATTTATATATGTTTTTTTGAGAATCTTGATACCAACTTTGTATACACAGATTAATGACTTAATGGTTAGTTTACCAGCAATTTTAGATAGATTTGAAGTTATGATAGATAATTTTATTAGTCAGATTTCGATTAGTGGAATTGATATATCGAGTATGAAAGATAATTTATTTAATGGTATAGGAGATTCTTTAGTACAATTTACAGCATCTTTACCTAATTCAATTGTAAGTATTCTTGCTAATTTACTTAGCGGGGTAGGGACTATTTTGATTAGTTTAGTTGTGGGGCTTTATATGCTTTTTGATTTTGATGCAATTGCAACACATTTTTTAAAACTTGTTCCGAATAAGAATAAGTATGAAATAGAAGTTCTTATTACCGATATTGGTAAAGAAGTTAGAAAAACGATAAGTGGAACTCTACTCGTTGCCTTAATGGTATTTGTATGTGATTCCGTAGGATTTTGGATAGTTGGTCTTAAAGCACCTTTACTATTCGGAGTATTTTGCGGCCTTACAGATTTAATTCCTTATATTGGTCCTTATATTGGAGGTGCTGCTGCGGTGGTGGTAGGCTTTAGCCAAGGTTCAATTACAGGTATTACAGTACTTATTATTTGTGTAATTGTGCAATTAGTGGAAAATTATGTTTTACAACCTGTAATTATGAGTAAAACAACACAGTTACATCCAGTTACTATTATGATTGGTTTATTAGTATTTGGCCATTATTTTGGAATACTTGGTATGGTCGTTGCAACACCATGTATAGCACTATTAAAAGTGATATTTAGATTTATTGTTAAAAAATATAATCTGTTTAGAGATGATGATGTTTTACTTGAAGAAGTACTCAAAAGTTAGAGTATTTCTTTTTTTAAGCTTTTTCCACATATGTAGTCAATAGAATATTGAAATTTTTGGGCTATTTTTAAAATGTATTGGGGAGGTATATTTAATCCATTATGTTCATAATCTCTTAATGAGCAAACAGATATCCCAAATTCTTTTGCTAAATCTTGTTGAGTTAAACGAGCACGTTTTCTTAAATATACAATTGAAAAACGTAAATAAGAATAGTCGATTTCTTTTTGAAAATTGTCTGTTCTTTTTATTTTGCTTAATCCAAATATATAGTTTAGAGATACGTTGTAATAGTTACTTAAAAAATTTAATTTTTCTAAGCTTATTAATTGTATTCCATCTTCATAATTTTTATAAGTGGAATATCCTACGTCAATAATGTTTGCAATTTCTTGTTGAGTTAAATTATTTTGAACTCGTAGTTCTGATAAAACTTTATTAATTTTCATTTTTTTCCTCCTTTCTTTAAAGTGTTTATTATACATAAAAAAAGTGCAAACTTTGTCGAACTGTGGCATAGAACGATAAAATCTTGGCTGAAATGCTTTAAAATGCTTGGAATTATGGAAAAAATGTGATTTAACTTAATGCGAAGGGAGGCATAATGATGGCTAAAATCGAAGTAGTTAGACAGCAAGATATTCAAGATTGCGGAGCATGCTGTTTATCATGTATTATTAAATACTATAATGGTTATGTTCCGTTATATAAAATTCGTGATGATACAAATACTACCAATACTGGTACCACAGCTTATCATATTGTCGCGGCTGCTTGTAATTATGGATTTGATGCAATGGGCGTGAAAGTGGACGATATCCATAATGACAATATTTATTATCCAGCCATAGCACATGTGATACTTAAAAATGGACTAAATCATTTTGAAGTTATTTATAAGACGACAAAACATGAAGTTTATTTGATGGATCCAGCTCGAGGCAAAATAAGAATGAAATTAAAAGATTTTTTAGTAATTTGGGATCATGTATTGATACTTCTAAATCCAATCTCACAAATAGTAAAATACAATCAAAACCTAACCATTTCCTCAATGTTTAAACGTTTAATTATTAAAAATAAAAATCTTTTTATTAAGATCTGTTTGATTAATATTATTCTTATGATTTTCACTGTTCTTTCTAATTTTTATTTTCAAACAGCAATCTCTTTTATTCAAATGAATCACGACTTCAGCTTCTTCGTGGGGGTTTTATTAATTTTTATGTGGTTCTTGGGATGTAAAGTTTTTCTTATTTTTGCCAAAGAGTATTATCTAACTTATTTTTATAAAAATCTTGATGTTTGTCTTTTTGATGATTTTTTACGACATCTTTTTAGCCTTCCTTTAAAATTTATGCAAAACCGTAGTGTGGGTGAAGTTGTATCACGAGTACAAGATTTGACTATAATAAAAGATTTTTTAGCGGAAGCACTAACTAATCTTTTACTAAACTCGGTTTTGGTAATAGGAGCAATGATAGTCTTATATTCACTTAGTAGTAACTTGTTTTTTATTCTTTGTTTGGTAGTTCTATTATATGTGATTATAGGTATTATCTTAGGAAAATTACTTTATTCCTATATTAAAAAAAATATTGAAAGTGAAACAGAATTTAATGCCGTTTTAGTTGAAAATATAGAAATGAATACAAGTATTAAAAACCTTAATTTATTTTCTCTTTTTTTTAAAAGACTTGAAAATAAAATGATTTTAATGCTTAAAAGTAATTTTAATACTCAGAGAGTTCTTAATTTTGTTTTATTAATTAAAAATATTATTTATGAACTTGGGATGTTTATTATTACTTCATATGGTATTTACCTTATCTATAAAGAAAACTTAAATCTCGTTGTTTTTGTTACTTTTAATACTTTTTGTTTATATCTTTTTAGCCCAATTCAGGATTTTATTAATTTAATTCCAAAGTATAACTATTTAAAAGCATCTTTTCAAAAGCTTACGGAATTTATTAATATCGAGATTCCGAGTGCGCAAAAAGGTTTAAGTAAGGTTTTAAGTGGGGATATTGAATTTTTAAATGTTGGTTATTCATATAATGGCCGAGATGTTTTTTTAAAGAATGTATCTTTTAAAATTGAGACTGGTGAAAAAGTAATGCTCGTTGGTCCATCTGGAAGTGGAAAGAGTACTATAGTAAATTCTATAAGTGAACCTTATGTTATAAAAAATGGGATAATAAAACTTGGAGGTTTGAATGTGGCAGATTATAGTTTAAACGCTATTCAGAAGTCAGTTTTGTATGTTGGACAAAACGAGAAATTATTTACCGGTTCAATTTATGATAATATCATGTGCTTTAGAGAAATTTCGGAGAACGAATTTTTAAAGGTAGCGAAAATATGTAGAGTAGAAGATATCGTTCAAGAAAAATTACACCGGTATCACACAGTAATTAATGCAACATTTAATAATTTAAGTGGAGGAGAAAAGGAACGAATTATTTTAGCTCGTGCTCTTCTATCTAAGCCTAAAGTTTTAATACTTGATGAAGCATTAAGTGAGGTTGATGAAAAATTAGAAAGAAATATTATTAGAGATATTAAAAATAATTTTTTAGATACAACTCTTATTTATGTTTCACATAAAAATGTTAAAAATGAATTTTCTAAGATAATAAATGTGGAGGATTTTAATGATTGATATTTATAATAATAAAACAGCTTTCTTAAATCTAAAACCTAAAAGACTATTTATAGTTGTGATTATTCTAATAATTATTTTGGTAATAATTGTGTATCTATGCTCTAAAATAAAAATTTATCATCATTATTTTACTAAAGGATATGTTGTATGTGATAAGACTTGCTATGTTGAGGCTTTAATACCGACAGATATTCCTATAGAAAAAATAAAACTTAATCAAAAAGAAATTAGTTTTACAATGTTAGAAAAGACAATTCAAATAGATGAAAATAATATGGTAAGTTACTATAAAGTGAAATTTGTTTGTGATCAAAACGTTTTAGATAAAGAAATTGTAAATCTTGATTTCTATTACAATAAACAAAGATTTAAATATTAGTTAAGAAAGAGGGAAGAAAGATGGAAAAGATTAGTAGAGATAATCTTATGATGATTGAAGGTGGTAGTTTATGGCAAAATATTGCCGGAATAATTATTAATTCAATCTATTTAGTTACAAGCGTTTTTAAATTAGTCCGGAGACATGGATAATGAAAAGGCTAGATGATAAAGACTTAATACTTTTAAATGGTGGTATGTCAAATTTCTATAAATATGGACTGGGATTTTTACTCGGTGGAATAACTTTTGCAGCCTCATTCATTTATGGCTTTATATATCCGGAGAAGTGTTAAGATGAAACTAAATGATGCGGAATTACAACAAATCTTTGGAGGAGCTAGTGCTGCTTTAATAAATGCTATTTTAAAAGTATTTACTACTATCGTGGATTATGGACGTAAATTTGGTTCTTCTCTTCGAAGAGCAATTAGTCATAAACCTTGTAAACTATAAAGAAAAGGTTTTTTAATAAACCTTTTTTTGTTATAATTATAATAGGTGATATAGATGAATAAACGTGGTTTTGCTTCAATGTATATGGTTTATTCTTTCTTTTTGATATTTATTACAATGCTTCTTAGTGTTTTATTAATACAAGGTTATAAGAAAAGTTTTTTAACAAAACTTAAAATAGACGCTATGGAAGAGATGCAAATGTATCATTTAGAAGTTTTGGAAGAAGTGGAAAAAAATCCAGATAAAAACAATTAATTTGCTTGATATTGTTTTTTAATGGTGCTATACTATACATTGATAAATGAAGGGAGGGATTTATATATGACTAAAGTAGTAGTTCAAAATGGAAACGTTGATGGCGCAATTAAAAAATTTAAAACTAAGTTCGCCCGTAGCGGTGTCCCTTCTGAGTTGAAAAAGAAAAAACATTATGAGAAACCAGGCGTTCGTAGAAGAAATGAGAAAAAAGAACAAATGAGAAATGCTAAGAAGCATAGAAATTATTAAGGGTGAGTCATAATGAATAATAGAATTGCTGAAGATTTAAAAGAAGCTATGAAAAGTGGCGATAAATTTAAGTTATCAGTTTTAAGAATGTTAAAGAGCGCTTTACTATTAGAAGAAAAGGCTGTAAGTAAAGATCATGAATTAACAGATGAGGAAGTAATTAAAGTAATAAAAAAACAAGTTAAAGCAAGAAAAGATAGTATTACAGAATATCAAAAGTATAATAAACAAGATGAAGTGGAATCTTTAGAAAAAGAAGTAGAAATTTTAAATGTTTATTTACCTGAAGAAATGACTGAAGAAGAAATAATTAAAGTTATCGAAGAAGTATTTAATATTGTTAAACCTACTAGTATGAAAGATATGGGTTTAATTATGAAAGAATTAAATGCTAAAATAACTAATGCTGATATGTCTTTAGTAAGCCAGCTTGTTAAAGAAAGATTAAGTTAATATTTAATCTTTTTTATTTTATCGTTATTTGATATAATGATTTTTAGAAATGAGGTATAATCATGAATAATATTATTGCAATTGTTGGAATGTGTGGCTCAGGTAAATCTGTTGCTTGTGAATATTTAGAAAACAAAGGGTATCAAAAGATTTATTTTGGTGGTGTTACAATAGATAAAGTTAAAGAAGCTGGTTTAGAAGTTAATGAACAAAATGAAAGAATGATACGCGAGAAGTTAAGAAGGGAACTTGGAATGGGAGCGTATGCGATAGTTTTACTGCCCAAAATAGAAGAAGCTGCGCTTAATAATCCAGTTGTTTTAGATGGCCTATATTCTTGGGATGAACTTGTGGTATTAAAAGAAAAGTTTGGAGATAACATTACAGTTATATGTGTTGTAGCTGATAAAGATCTTAGATATGGAAGATTAACTGGAAGAGAAGTTAGACCTCTTACAAATTTAGAGGCTAACTCTAGAGATATTGCAGAAATTGAAAATTTAGCAAAGGGTGGACCAATTGCTTATGCTGATTATTATATTTTGAATAATTCAAGTGTTGAAGATTTTCATATAAGGCTTGAAGAAATTCTTGAGATTATGAATAATGGTAGAAGCTCAAGATAATAAGATTTGATTTAGGGGGTATTATGAAAAATTTTAAAAGACGACTTATTGCTCTTAGTTTAGCACTTTCCATGTTAAATGCTTGTGGTTGTAGTAAAAATAATAATAAAAGTGATAACAGTATGTCGAGTGCTAGTACTTCAACTTCAGTTTGGGATGAAACACCTAATGCTAAGCCAGAAGAAAAAGAATCAAGTATTACTGTGAGCAAAAATAAAGACTTAAGTGAAATAGTATCAAGGTATAGAAGTCTTATTATGGCTTATAATGGGGTATATCCATATTCAGAGTATTATTTAACACATGAGGAATTTCTTAGTGTTTTAGAAAATTCTACAGGTAATTCTACTTGTCCTAATTCTTATCAAGAGTTAGATGTTTTTGAGCTTTCAATGAAGATTTATGAAAACTATAAGAAGGCAGTGGAGTCACAAGAAATAATAGAGTTACTTGCATCTAAAGGGATAGATGTTAGTTTAGATGATATAAATTACATTGGTTTAGAGCCTTTATTAGGGGATTCTTTACATAATATTTTTAAGAATGCTACAAATAACATTGATGAAGATATATGCCTTTTAGAAGATATAATAGTTGTCGTTTCATATAAAACTATTGGCGATTTTTGTGGTATATGGTTTCCAGATATTAATCTTGTTTGTTTAAATTATCCCGTAATTGAGGAAGAGGCTAAAAAATATGAGATAAGTGTATATGATTATTCGGTTGTTGTACTTTCTCACGAACTTGAACATGTGAGGCAAACTAAATGTGAACATCGCATGAAAAATAAATGGAATGATTTAAATTATTTAGGTAGCTCTGTTACCTTTATGATGGAGGCTTCTGCTGAGTCTTCGTTATATAATTTAAAAATTGATAAAGATTATTCGAGAAAAACTAATTATGATTATAC
>CAYMVR010000032.1:0-9732 GCA_964393945.1 uncultured Muribaculaceae bacterium
ACTCTAATGCATTTATGGAAGGCGAAGAAGGTATTGAAGAAGAAAGACGTCTTTGCTATGTAGGATTTACAAGAGCTAAAGAAAGATTATATCTTACAAATGCTAAAAAAAGAATGCTTTATGGTAAAACTACTCAAAATCCACCATCTCGTTTTATAAGTGAAATTACGGATGGTCTGTTAGAAACTAGTAATTTAAGTATTAAAGAAGAGAAAATTATTAATAAAAGTGATATGTATACGGATGAAGAAGTAGACTTTAAAAAAGGAGATATTGTTCTTCATGGTATGTATGGTAGAGGGGTTATTATTGATATGGATGATCGTTTTGTAAGTGTTGCTTTTGCTCGTAATTTTGGGGTTAAAAAGATTGCAAAAAATTTTAAAGGATTAAAAAGGATGTGATATCCTTTTTTCTATGTAAATAATTGTGTTAAGTTCATTGTTTATTAGATTATCTAATGTTATAATAAGGATATAAAAGAATGGAGAAAATGTTATGGATAAAACATTAGTAGTAATGGCCGCTGGAATGGGTAGTCGTTTTGGTGGTTTAAAACAAATAGAACCTGTAGGTCCAAATGGAGAATTTATAATTGATTATTCTATTTATGATGCTAAAAGAGCAGGTTTTACAAAAGTAGTTTTTGTTATTAAAAAAGAACTTGAAAGTGTATTTAAAGAAACAATTGGGAAAAGAATTGAAAAATTTATAGATGTAGAATATGCTTTTCAAGAGATTAGTGATATTCCAGAATCACATAAACATTTAATTAGTTTAAGACAAAAACCTTGGGGAACAGCACAAGCTGTATTATGCACTAAAGATTTTGTTAAAGGAAATTTTATCGTAATTAATGCTGATGATTTTTATGGTAGTGATTCTTATTTAAGAGCATCTAAATTTTTAGATGAGTCTCGTGACGAAAATGAATATGCTTGTATCACATATCCTTTTAACGTTGTTAGTAGTAAATATGGTAGTGTTAAGCGTGGAGTATGTTATATTGAAGATGATAAAATTGTTAGGATAGTCGAAAGTAAAATCGAGATTAAAGGTGATGTAGCAGAAGCTGAAGCTTTAGAATCTGGTGAGAAATTTACGATACCAGTTACTCAACCAGTATCTATGAATATGTTTGCTTTTAAGAAAAGTTTATATCGTTATTTAGAAGAATATTTCTTAGATTATTTTAAACAAAGTGATGAAGATATACTTCAAGGTGAGGCATTACTTCCAGAAGTTCTTAGAATTCGCTTAAATAATAAAGATATAACAATTAAAAATGATGTTACTACGGGTACTTGGTATGGAATTACTTATCGCGAAGATTTAGAAGAATTAAAACAAAATATTGCTAAATTAATAGAAGCAGGAGAATATCCAACTAATCTTTGGGAGCAAAAATGAACATAAAGGATAGAATTCTAGAATTATGTAGTATTTTAAATAAAGCAAATTATGAATATTATAATTTGGATAACCCAAGTATTACGGACCAAGAGTATGATAAATATTTAAGAGAATTAATTAATTTAGAGAGTGAATATCCAGAATACGCTAGCCCTAATAGTCCAACTAAAAGAGTTGGTGGGGAAGCAATTGATAAATTTCAAAAAGTTACACATAAAATACCAATGATTAGTTTAGCTAATGTCTTTAATGAGGAAGAAATAAGAGAATTTACTAATCGAATTAAGAGTGCGGGTTTTAAACCAAAATATGTTTGTGAACTTAAAATAGATGGTCTTAGTGTTTCACTTCATTATGAACACGGAAAACTTGTTTTTGCAGCGACTCGTGGTGATGGGGTTATAGGTGAAGATATAACTCATAATGTAAAAACAATTAAAACTGTTCCTCTTGATTTAGGCCGAGATATCGATATTGAAGTTCGTGGCGAAATTTATATGAATAAAGCAACTTTAGAAAAATTAAACCGCGAGCGAGAACAAAAAGGCGAGACAAAACTTCAAAATGTTAGAAATGCAGCAGCAGGTTCAATTAGACAATTAGATCCTAAGGTTGCAGCGAAAAGACATTTAGATACATGGATTTATCATTTACCTAATCCGCTTGATTATGGAATTAAAACACATCATGAAGCACTTGAATTTATGAGTGAGTTAGGGTTTAAAGTAAATCCAGCTTCAAAATTAGTGGATAATGAAGATGGTATTTTAGATTTTATAGACGAGTATACTAAAAAAAGACCAAATTTACCATATGAAATAGATGGAGTTGTAATTAAAGTTGATGATATTGAGACACAAAGAATACTTGGCTCAACTCAGAAATATCCAAGATGGGCAACGGCTTATAAATTTCCTGCTGAAGAAGTATTAACGAAATTAATAGACATTAAGTTTACAGTTGGTAGAACAGGACAAGTTACGCCTAATGCTGTTTTGGAACCAGTTTTAGTTATGGGTTCTACTATTAGAAGAGCAACTTTACATAATGAAGATTATTGTAAAAAACTTGACCTTAGGATTGGAGATATTGTATCAATTAAAAAAGCCGCTGATGTAATACCAGAAGTAGTAGAACCAAAGATAGAGAGAAGAATAGGAACTGAAAAAGTTTTTCAAATGATTTACAATTGTCCTATTTGTGGTAGTTCTTTAGTAAAAAAGGGTAATGTAGATTATTTTTGCTGTAATCCAGATTGTCCTAAAAAGAATATTGAAGGTTTAATTCATTTTGCTTCTAGGAATGCGATGAATATTGATGGCTTAGGAGATGAAATCTTAGAAGATTTTTATAATGAGGGTTTTATTAAATCTATTCCTGATTTTTATCATTTAAATGAACTTAAAGAAAATATTATTGAACTTGAGGGTTATGGCCATAAAAAAGTTAATAACTTGCTTGCGGCGATTGAAGATTCGAAAAAAAATAGTTTGGAGCGTTTAATTTTTGGTCTTGGTATATCTGGAATTGGACTTAAAAATGCTAAACTTTTAGCAAGTCGTTATAAAACAATGGAAAATTTAGAGAATGCTACTTATGAAGAGTTAGTAGCCATAAGAGACATAGGAGATGTTCTAGCTCGTAATATCGTTAATTATTTTGCTAATCCAGATAATATAGAACTTATTAATAAACTTAAAGATTTAGGAATTAATATGAAATACTTAGGTGAAGAGACAAAAGAAAATGTAAATTTTACAAATAAGAAGTTTGTGCTTACTGGGACAATTAGTTTTATGAGTAGGGACGAAATTAAAGCATTAATTGAGTCTTATGGAGGAACTGAATCCGGAAGTGTAAGTAAAAAGACTGATGTTGTAATTGTAGGTAGTGATCCTGGAAGTAAATACACTAAAGCCTTAGAACTTGGTATTGAAATCTGGAATGAAGAAAAGTTTAAGAGTATACTTGAGAATTTAAGTTGATGTTGATCAACTTTTTTCTTTTCATTTGTTTTACACTATGATGTAAAAGTTTGTAAAATAATTATAAATTGCTAGAATAATTATTTAATGATATAATAGATAAGTATAAAGAGGCGAGAAGATGAAGAAATTAAAAAAAATATGGAGAGAAAATAGTGTATTATTTGTTTTATTTGTTATTTTAGTTGCTTGTTTAATTGCTATTTCTGTAGTTGTTTTTAAATATTTTGTGGGAGATTCTAGTTCTAAGTATGGTGATAGACTTGAAAATATTGAAAAATATCCTTTTTTAGAGAAAGAACAAAATGAATTTGCAAATAAACTTAAAGAAGATGAACTTATTTTGGATGTAGATGTTCGTACTTCTGGAAAAATTATATATATAACTATAGAGTTTGAATCTAAGGTTACTTTAGTTGAGGCACAAAGTAAAGCTCTTGCATCTTTAGATAATTTAAGTGAGGATATATTAAATTTTTATGATATTCAATATATGATTAAAGCTGATAGTACTGAGAATACAGAGGGTTATCAAATTATGGGGTCACATAATATAAGTGGCTCTGGTGGTATTGTGTGGAATAATAATACCGCTTTTAAAGTAGAGTAGGTTAAATTTATGAAAAATAAAAAAAGAATTATTATTACAATTGGTATTTTTTTAGCAGTTCTTTTAATTGTTTTTATTACCATAGGCATATTAACAGATGAAGATAAATTATCTTCAAGTGAAAGAAAATGGATAAATAATCAACTTAATATTGTTCAAAATGTTAATGTAGTTAATGATGTTAACATTTTTGGTGATACTGGGGTTGGAGTTTTTTATGACTTTTTAAATGATCTTTCATTGGAATATAAATTGCAGATAAATCCTGTAACTTATAGTAATGGAGATATTGTTAGAGGAGTTACTTTAGGAATTAAAACGAATTTAGGTGAAGATGATCAGATTTTTTATGAGGATCATTATGTTTTAGTTGGTAAAAATGATGAAATAATAAATAGTTATCAAAACTTTAGCAATAGAAAAATAGGAGTTCTTAGTAGTGATGCTCCTAACATAACTAAAATTATTAATAATTCAAATATTACTTTTACTACTTATGAAGATAGAATTTCTTTATTAGATTCTTTTAAACTGGGAATGGATATTGATTATTTAATTGTTCCTCTTACAATGTATTTAGATGAAATTTTAAAAAATGATTATTATATTGTAAATCATTTATCTGATGTTAAATTATATTATACTATTTCTGGGGATAACTCACCACTTACTAACATTTTGAAAAAATATTATCGTTCTTGGGCTCAAGAAAATTTAAATGATTATTTTAAAAGAGCAGAATTTAATTTATTTACTACTACTCTTGGAATTACGGAAACAGAAGTAGATGCTATGAGAAGTGTTACTTATCAATATGGCTTTATTAATAATAGCCCTTATGAAGTTATAATGAGTGGTTCATATGGTGGAATTATAGCAATGTATTTGCATGATTTTAGTAAATTTAGTGGAGTGGAATTTAATTATACAAAGTATCGTGATTTGAATCAATTTAAAAAAGATATTGGTAAAGGTAATATGGATTTGTATTTTAATTATTATAATCTACAAGACAATTATTTTAATATTGATTCTAAGATATTAGTAGAATATAGTGTTATTACTAATCAAAAAAATAATTTGGTAGTTAATTCTATCAATAGTCTATTTGGTAAAACTGTATATGTTCAAAGTAATAGTTATCTTGCAACTTATTTATCAAGTGTAAATAATATTAAAATTAAAACTTATGAAAATGAAAAAGATTTGGTTAAATTAAATAAACAAGATGTTATAATTTTAATAGATAAAAATATTTTTAAATTATATGCTTCTGATAAGTTGTCTAATTATACAGAAAAGTTTTCTTCTTATATTCCAGAAACTTATCGTTTTAAATCCAAAACAGAGAGTGCATTTTATAAATTATTTAATAAGTTTATTATGACTTTAGATCAAAAAGAAATGATATATGAAGGAATGTATAACCATAGTTTAACAGTAAAAACAGGAAGTATTTTAGGAACTATTGCTAAATATATATTACTTACGTTAGTTGTTATTGGTTTACTATTTATAATATTCTATCATAAGAGTAAGAAGATTAAGGTTTCTAAAAAAATTAGAAAAGAAAATAAACTTAAATTTATTGATCAGTTAACTACTTTAAAAAATAGAAATTATTTAAATGAAAATTTGATTAATTGGAATAATAATACTGTTTATCCTCAAACTATGATTGTTATAGATCTTAATAATGTTCAGTTTATTAATGATACTTTAGGTTATGAAGAAGGAGATAAACAAATTAAAGCTGCGGCGAATATATTAATTAAGACACAACTTGATAATAGTGATATTATTAGAACTGATGGTAATGAGTTCCTCATTTATTTAGTTGGGTATACCCAAAAGCAAGTAACTAATTATATTCATAAACTTAATAAAGAATTTAAAAAATTACCATACGAATATGGGGCTGAGTTTGGTTATTCAATGATTAATGATGATATTAAAACAGTTGAAGATGCGATACTAGAGGCTACTGAAGAAATGAAGAAACAAAAAAGTAAAGATAAGGAAGAGTAAAATGAAAGATAATATTAAAAGGGGAATACATAATTTTTTTAAGATTCTTAAAAGACCAGAAATGGAAATTTTACCAGGTCATTTAGCATTCTCCTTTGTGTTATCTATTGTTCCAACTCTTACAATTATTACTTATATTGCCACTATATTAAATTTTGATTTATCTTTTATTAATGATTTTATTACTAAAGCTTTTAGTGCAGATTTTGCTAATTTGTTACTTGGCTCTAATGTTGTTATAAAAGCGGATTTTAATTTCTTTATGACTTTATTTGTAGCTTATGTTATTGCGAGTAATGGTGCTGCTTCGATAATTATTAGTTCTAATATGATATATGGAATTAAAAATGATAGTTTTTTAAAGAGAAGAATTAAAGCTTTTATAATGATTTTGTTAATTATTTTATTATTTGTTTTTCTACTTATATTTAATGTATTTGGTAATAAAATAATTGAAATGTTTCAACTTATGGATATTAGTAAAACAATGCTCACTAATTTTACTCTTATTATTAGTGTTCTTAAAGGTCCGGTTTCATGGTTTATAATTTTCTTGTTTATTAAAATTATTTACACTATGGCTCCTGATAAAAAAATTGAATCAAGAGAAGTTAATAAAGGAGCTATATTTTGTAGTTTTGGCTTTGTTATTGTAACTTATATTTATTCTCTTTATTCAACAAGATTTGCAAGATATGATGTTTTTTATGGTAATCTTGCTAATATTGTAGTTCTCATGATTTGGTTTTATTTATTGTCATATATTGTAACAATTGGCTTGGCTTTAAATTATAGAGAAGAAGAAATGATCTTGGAAAAAACAGCTAAGTTGGAAGTGGTTGAAAAATAAACACCGAGAATATCGGTGTTTTAATATTTTATACTTGACATGCCTTTTAGTTTTGTGGTAAAATTTTGAACTAATGGGGGGAATTTGTTATGGATAAAAGCAATTTAGAAAAAATAAAATATGGTATTTTTGCAGATTTAAAACAATATAAAAAAGAAAAACTTCGTTTTTTACTAGCTTTTATATTAGTTGTTTTATCTTATGGTTATTCTCGTAGTGATGCAAGTAATTCTAATGATTCAGAGGTTACTAGTCTTTCTTTAGATAATTATTCTCCTACAATAGAAAGTGTTGAAACTTTAATAAGAAGTTCTGATTTAGATAGTTTTTATGGTGATAATTTAGAATCTAATTCAATACTTGTTTCACAAATAAATTCAAGCGTCGAGGATGCTAATAACGATATAAGACAAGAAAAGATTTATAATTTCTTAGTACAAAGTCAAATTGATTATGAGCAATTGGACCAAGTTTTAAGTTTAATGAGAGATTATTATGGTCCTTATCAACTTGGAATTAAAACGGAAGAAGAAGCCTTAGAATTTATTCTGTCAAGTGATGAAATTCCAACTGAGGTAAAAGCAATCGTAATAATGGTAAGAGATAATTCATCTTATAGCGAACTTGATACTTCTGTTGCGGGATGTGTTTCAGAAGCAGCTGGCGCTGGTGAATGTTATGATGATGCTTATGGTGTTGCTAGTGTTCTTTTAAATAGAATAACTGATGTTCCATATGTTAATACTTATGGAGATAGTATTTATGGGCAATTTACTGCTCATACAGATGATGAGAGATATCAATTTTCTGTTTACAAGAGTAAAGCATATTTAGCATATATGGGAAGAACTGATCTTGTTGGATATCAAGCAGCAATAGATGCTTTTTATAGTCGTGAACCTATGCATGATTGGTTAGAATTTAGAGCAAGTTGGGTTGATATGGATGTTGAGTATGAACAATTTGTTGAAAACGGAAATAAATATCGTACTCATAGAAAAGAAACTAATATTATTCCATATCCGGAATTTACTCTTTTAAAAGAAGATTGTGTTTATAATGGTGATATAAGAGTAACTACAAATAATTATACTAGAGAACGTACTTTAGGAAAATAAAATTTGTAATTGCTTTTTTTTTGACATTAAGTTATAATTAGTATGTATAATAAAGGGGCTGTAAGTATGAATAATAATGATAATAATACTGAAGGTTTAAATGCTGTTAGTTTAGGAAGTATGGATAATGGTAATAATTTGAATGTTCCATTATCAGATATTCCTCCTGTTAATCCTGTAGAACCTCAAAGTGAGGTAGAAGTAGAATCTTTAGATAACATTGATAATAATATGGTGGCTAATGATGTTCCAGTAAATCCAATTCCTGATATTAATGCTATTCCTAGTCCAGATGCTGTTACACCTGTTGCACCAGAGCCTTTATCTTATGATATACCAGATGTTATTAATACTGCACCAGTGTTTAATGATATAGGAACTGTACCGCCAATACCTAATGCACCAATGATGCAGGCACCTCAAGTTGTTGAGTCAATGCCACCTAAAAAGAAAAATGGAATTAATAAAATATTATTTGTAATTATAATACTCATTGCTTTGGCAGCTGTGGGAGTTGGCGTTTATGTTGTTTTACAAAAGGCTAATGCGCCAAAAGTTGTAACTAAAGCGGTAAAGATTGAGATTGGTGATGAAATTTCAACTAAAATTGTTGATTATGCTACATTTACAAATATGGATAGTTCAACTTGTGCTCTTGATACTTCAAAAATCGTTAGTACAACTGAACTAGGTGCTAAATATGATTTTTATGTTACTTGTGAAGGTACTAGTTATAAAGGTGTTGCAACTATTGTTGATACTATTGCACCGGAAGTTGATTTAAGAGAAGTGGAAATAGGTTTAAATGGTGAAGTTCAACCTAGTGATTTTATTTCTGAATGTCAAGATGCAACTGAATGTTCATATAGTTTTAAAGAAGAAGATAAAATTCAAGAATATTTGAAAACAGCAGCTTCTTATCATGTTCCAATTATTGTAAAAGATGAAGCAGGAAATGAAAAAGAAGTAATGGGCGTTTTAGTTGTTACCGAAGATAATTCAACAGCTTATCTTGTTTGTTCTATTACAAATGATGGTGTAGAAGAAATAAATAGGTTTGGTTTGGAAGGTGCTAATTTTAATAAATTTACAACTCGTTTATATGTATTTACCTTTGATTCTAAAGATGCATATGATGAATTTAAAAATGAAAATGCTGATAAAAAAGAAGTTACATATAATGATATAACTGGTAGTCCATCTTTTAATGATGATAATAATACTCTTACTATTACTAAAAAAGTTAGTGAGAATGATTTAAAAGAAGAAATTGAAACAGATGTACCAACTTCATTTAGTGAATTAAGAGATTTATATCAAGAAAAAAATTATAGTTGTAATATACAACCTAAGTAAATCAAGATATTTCTTGATTTTTTTCATATGTTCTTCACAAATCTGTTATAATATATACACATAGGTGGTGATTAATCTTGAAAATATTAGTATGTGATGATGAAGCTTTAATCAGAGAGGTTATTAAAGAATATCTAGAAATGGAACACTATGAAGTAGTGGAAGCAAGTGATGGGGCGGAAGCATTAAGAATTGTACAAGAACAAAATATTGATTTAATTATTATGGATATAATGATGCCAAAGATGGATGGATACCAAGCAACTAGAGAAATAAAAAAGATAAAAGATGTACCTTTTATTATGCTTTCGGCTCGTAGTGAAGAATTTGATAAGTTAATTGGTTTTGATATTGGTGTAGATGATTATGTTA
>CAYMVR010000033.1:0-9594 GCA_964393945.1 uncultured Muribaculaceae bacterium
CAAAATCTGTATTTTTTGATATTTTACATAATTTTACACTTATTCAAGTAGTGAATCATTATTAAGTTCTATGGTACTTTCTAATTCAATATTAAATAATGAATCATAATACATTTTTTTCTTAATTAATAAAATCATTGTGTTAATAAAGTAAAATAATAGAATTGTTAAAAATGCTAAGAGATGAAGTATTACTTTGATATTTATCAAATTAAAATGATTTATAATTAGTTCAGTTAAAAAGAATAAACCTACTGGTAAATAGAAATAATAGAAACCTAAGAAGATATTTCTTAGAATAATTTTAATAATAAAGTTTTTAGTATCTTTTATTTTTATATTTAAGAACTTCATTGCTGGAGTTTGTTTTTTTAATATAGGTATAAAAAGATAATAGAAAATAAATACATAATAAAATAAATAATGATTATCAAAAATAAAAGTTAGAATAGTTGATATAGTTACATATATAATTATGTCTAAGATAAACATTGTTAGTCTTCTTAAACCAGATATCTTTAATCCTACCTCTCTTGCTTTAGCATCTAATTCATCCCTACTTGGCAATATTTTTATAAAGCATCCAATTAAGAGATAGCCTAGCATCCCTCCAAAAGTATTTAATATTAAATCATCTACATCACATAGTCTATAAGGATTAGGATAAATAAAATATAATCCTGTTGCTTGAGTTATTTCAAAAAATAAACTTAATAAGAAAGTGAGCAATATAGTTTTTTTAAAACTACATTTAAAATAATAACGTAAGTACATACCAAAAGGCATGGTCATGATGATATTAAATAAGACGACATAGACACATGGTTCTTTTAAAGCCTTAAGATATGTACTAAAGTCTGTAATAACTAACGAAGTTTCTTTTATAAATTCAATTACAAAAGAAAATGGAATAAAGTTAAAATAAGGCCCTGTATTTTTAAGTACATCTTCTACTTTGGGAAGAGGCATTATTACTAAAAAATAAACTGTTATTAAATATAAAATAAATGTATATACAATTAGAGTTTTAAAAGGTTCAATAGAACCATATTTATGATAATTATATAGCATAAAAGGTACGGTAAAAAGAAAGGCTACGATTGGGAAAATAATGATTGCTGTTTTAATAGAATAAATATAACTCATTAGATATCACCTCATTATTATGCTCAATTAATCATATTATATCACTTTTATTATCTCTTTTTCCTTACAATTTTGTCATAAAAAAAGACACCAATGTGTCTTTAACTTCTTGCACAACCATCAACACTTAAAATGTTTCCAGTTACATAACTTGCCATATCACTTGCTAAGAATAGAAAAGCATTAGCGATATCCTCTGGCTCTCCAATACGTCCAAGAGGTATTGTTTTTATTAATGGTTCAATCATTTCTTTTGGTAGTTTAGCTACCATATCTGTATTAGTAATTCCAGGAGCAACAGCATTTACTCTGATACCCTTTGGTGCTAATTCTCTAGCAAGAGATTTAGTCATACCATTTACCGCGAATTTACTTGCGGGATACATAACTCCTGCTGGTTGACCATAAATACTAACAATAGAACTAGTATTAATAATTGAGCCTTGTGTTTCTGCAAGATATGGAACTATGTCTTTTGAACATATAAATACTCCTTTGATATTTAAATCTGCTACTTTATCATATTCCTCTTCAGTAAAATCAGTGATTGGGGTGCTTGATGATACTCCAGCATTATTAACTAAAATATCAATTTTACCATAAGCTTCTTTTACACTCTCAAATACTTCTTTTACTTCGGCACTATTAGTCAATGTTGGTGCATATCCTATTACTTCATAATCTTTATTTTTTTCTTTTAGTTTTTCAATAGCGGAATTTACACTTTCCATTTTACTTCCTAAAATGACAACCTTGGCTTTATTTTCTAGAAATTTACTTGCTATGGCATAGCCAATTCCCCTAGTTCCTCCTGTTATAATTGCTACTTTATTTTCTAACATTTTTATCATCCTCTCAATACTTAGTTTAGTGCATTTTTATTTTAATTGCAATTGTTTTTTAATAATATTTCTAAAATCTCTGATATTTGTTCTTTTCTTATAGGACAAGATGCCGCTTTGTCATGTCCTTTTCCCCCAAAGACTTCTGCTATTTTACGAACATTAATATCTTCTTTAATGCTTCTAAAGGAAATAGTTCCATATTCCAATACTATTAACATTACAAAGTCGATATCAATTTTTCTAGAACGCAATTCTTCAGCAATGTCATTGCGATATTCATAATCAATAAATATAATACCTGCTTTTAATCCTAAAACTTCTTTAATCATCATCTTGGAAATATATGTATCAACTTTACTTTTTGCTTGATCTTTTTTGGAAGTTATAATCATATCCTCAATTTCGTTAAAACTGAATTTATCTTTTTTATCTCTTAACTTATCGGTCATTAAACGAATGTAGTTATGGGTCCCAACACTATCAAAAAGAAGAGTTAATTCATGGGCGTGTTCATCATTATATTTTGTTTTCCATTCCCAAGTGTCATAACGTCTGGTTAGTTCAACAAATTCTGCAATTTGTTTGTCTTCTTTTTGGAGAAATCCTTCTTTAATTAAATGATCATAAAATAATGAAGTCCCGCTACATAAGCCAAGATCATTTTTTATTTCAATATGGGCAAAAGGATATTTATTATATCCCTCTTTTAGGGCTGATTCATGATGATCAAAAATAAATACTTTATCTTTTAATCTAGGATCCTCCGCTACTTTAGTTAAAGAAGGCTCTTCAAGCCAAATGTCTGTTATGTAAATTCTATCATATTCATATATTTTATTATTTTCATAATACTCTCTAAGTTCTTCTTGCAAATTAAAAGTTTCAACTAAATGGTAGTCACAACTTTCAAAAGCAAGATTAGCCAAGACTGCTCCGCCCATACCATCTATGTCACTTTTATGTGTAAAAATTAGTACTTTCATTTTATTTATTCTCCTTATAATAATCAGTATCAAATAAGCAATACATTATTCTATTTTTATCAAATTTAAAGGTTGAAGTATTTTTCCCTAATAATTCATAATATAAATAACTAATTATGACACAAATTTCTAAAATAATTGTAAAGTATAAAGAATAGTTAATAATGCATTTGGGAATACTCTTAAATAAACTTATATAGCCAAGAATTACAACAATGTAAATAAACCACATTTTTAATTTACCTATTTTTAAAGTTTGAATCATTTTTTTATTTATAACTGCAATAACATTTATAAATAAAATAATTACTTCTGTTGCAATAATTATATAATATAATTTACTTACCTTTAATAAAGGAAGCATAATAATGATATTTAGAGTTTTATCGGCGATGGTATCTAACCAACTACCAAAAAAAGATTGTACTTCATATTTTCTAGCTAAGGCACCATCTAGGAAGTCTGTAGAAAATAAGATACTTATTAGTATTAAAAAAGTCATACTAGATACTTTGTTTAAAATACTAATTAAAGCAAAAGTAGATATTAGGCGAAATATGGTAATTGAATTAACAAGGATTTTCATTTTGTTTATTTTCATATTATCTCTCTTTCTTATATTACTATATTTTATGAGAATAGTTCTTGAATTATTTTAATGTATTCAGTTATTAAATTACTGGTTTTACTACCATAAACAGTTTTTATTGCTAAAGTAACATTGTCTGTTATGATATTATCAACACCTAGGTCAATCATACTTCGTATACTTTCTTCATTATTGATTGTCCAAGCATATACTTCCTTGCCATTATTATGAATTTTACTAACTAAGTTTTTAGTAATATTAGTGGCTTCAATACTAAATATATCAGCAGATTCTAAATCTTGAATATTTCCATAAGCAAGACTCATAACATAAACTGTTCTAATATCTTTATTTATTTTTTTAACATTTTCTAATAATTCATAATGAGATGATGATATTACACAGTTATCTGTAAAATCATTCTCAGCTATTATGCTTATGACATTTTGCTCAAAATTGTGTTCTTTTCCAGATGGCTTTAATTCTATATTAAGTTTGATATTATTTTCTTGAGCAAAAATTATTACTTCTTCTAATGTTGGTATACTCTCGTTTTTAAAACGTTTATTAAAGTGGCTCCCAGCATCTAATTCTTTTATTTCATCTAATGTTAATTCCCATACATTTTTGTCTAGTCCAGTAATTCGTTTTAAATTGGTATCATGAATTACTACTATTTCATTATCTTTAGTTGCAGTTACATCAAGTTCAATCCAATCAGCATGGGCATCAACTGCTCCTATAAAAGCACTGATAGTGTTTTCGGGATATTTACTTGATAATCCTCTATGAGCTGTTACTTCTACTCTTCTTACATATTCGATATTAAGATTGTATTTTCCTTTATATATCCCATAGGTAAAGAAAGTCCCACCAATGATAGAACAAATAGAAAACACAATAATAATTTTTTTCACGATATGTTTCTCTTTTTTTATCTTTTCTGATTTTGGTGGTTTTACTAAATGAATGATGTTTTCTTCTTGTTCCTTTTTGCGATTATAGAATAAGGAACTTATCGCAGTATAACTAATAGGTGTTGATAATAAAGTTACTGCAATAAAAGACACAGCAATAAAAAGCCAAATTATAGTAGCAGATATTGCTTTTAAAATGATGATATTTTCACTCAATTTATTTATAAACAGAATAATAAAAACACCGATACCAATAAATAACAAATATATGAGCAATAAAGCAAGTTGAACTGACATAATTGTTATTAAATCTTTCATGTGATGATGATGACTTAATTTTTTACTTCTTTTTCTTGCTTCTCTAAAGTTTACGTTTTCTAAAACAAAATAATGAAGAGAATAAATCCATTTTAATAACATAAAAATTAAAAATAGTACAATGATAATAAAAATAGTAAAAAATAATTTGTTACTCAAAATATAAGTAAGAATAAATTCAGGTATTTTAATAGTGGAAATAAAACTTGATGTAAGTCCTATGCTTAAAAAGGGAATTAAAAATAAAACTAAAAAAGATATGGTTATATTAAAGGGATTTAATACGCGAAAACATTTTCCTAATGATAGCCATACTACTTCAGATATTTTGATTTTTTGTTTCTGATAAGATTCATCTAAAATGATGATTATAGCAGTTATATCAAACATAGTATAGAAACTCATTAGAATTAGGATAACAATAAGCATTATAATAACTTGAGGGGTTTTTAAAAACAAAAATATATTTTCTAAAGTTAAGTAATTAAAACCTGTATATTTCATGGTTAAATTAAAAGCCCCTAAAAATAAGGGAATTATAATTAAGGATGATAATAATTTAAATAATAATTCAAACCCTATTAAAGTGCCAAGATTTTCTTTTAACATTAATAAAGATTCTTTCATTTTTTTCATTATTGACACCCTTTCTTTTTTAATTTATTTGTTTTAATTTCATAGTTAAATATTTTAAAAGTTCTGATAACTTAGTTAAGTAACGGAAAAACACTTCGGATATTAAAGCAAAGTTGATACATAATAAAATACCTTGGATACTCATATTGCTTGTAATTCCAAACAATTCTTTAAAGAATATTATGGAGAATACTAAACCTAAAGTACACATAATCCATATTGCCCATTTATATTTATTCATTGGTTTACTAATATTATATAAAACCATTATTCCTATTATTGATAAAAGAATAGTTGAGGCCGTGGAAATATCCCCTTCACTTGCTTCAAAAATAGTTCCAAATGTAACCATGGCTGCAACAATTATGGTATCAGTTATGGCTCCAGGTATAGCTTTAAATAAAAGATTATTTATAAATTTACCTTTAATTAAATCTTCATTAGGAATTTGTGATAAAAATAAACCTGGCACTCCTATTGTAAACATACTTATAAGAGATATTTGTGATGGTTGAAGTGGGTATTTTACTTGAAAAAATATGGCAAGAATAGAAATGCAAAATGAAAAAATATTTTTAACTAAGAATAAACTTCCAGAACGCTCTAAATTATTTACAACTTGACGACCTTCCCTTACAACATCAGGCATTTTTGAAAAATCAGATTCTAATAAAACAAGTTCTGACGCTTGAACTGCTGCTTCACTACCGCTTGCCATAGCAATTCCACAGTCAGCGTCTTTTAAGGCTAAAACATCATTAACACCATCACCGGTCATAGCAACTGTTTTACCATTTTTTTGTAATGCTCTTACAAATTTACGTTTTTGAAGAGGTGTAACCCGACCAAAAATAGTATATTTTAAGACAGCTTCTTCGATGGATTCATCAGTAGTTAAAGTTGATGCATCAACATAGTTTTCTGCACCAGCAATTCCTGCTTTTTTAGAAACTTCACTAACTGTTAAAGGATTGTCACCAGAAATAACTTTAATTTCAACTCCTTGATCTTTAAAATATTTGAAAGTTTCTTTAGCAGATTTTCGGATGGGATTAGATAACATAATAAAAGCATATGGTGTCATCTTTTTAGTTAAACTTTTTCCTTCCACCTTACCATCATATTTGCCAAAAACTACTACTCTATATCCTAATTTACTATACTTTTCAACAATATCCTTATATAAATGATAATCATTTTTTAATAAAAATTCGGGAGCACCAAGAACGCATGATTCATCTTCAAAGTTTACTCCACTATATTTAAATTCTGAGGAAAAACTTGAAACGGATTTCATAACACGACCAGTTGGTGTGATAAAATAATTCTTTAGAGCTAACATAGTTGGATTATCAGCATCTTGATAATAAGCAAAATCACTTAGAAATCCTCGTATTTCATCACTTGATAAACCACATTTTTCAATTACTTCAAGATGCTCTACTTCCATATTTGTATCAGTAATAGTCCCTGTTTTATCTACGCATAAGACATTTACTCTGGCTAGGGTTTCAATTGATTTCATATCATGTAATAAAACTTTATTTTTAGCAAGACGCATAGCACTTAAGGCTAAAGTGACACTTGCTAATAAAAACAAACCTTCAGGAATCATTCCTATTACAGATGCAACCATACCTTGAACACTTGCTTTTAAGGTCGCCCCACCTATAAAAAATTGTTGAACAAATAATATTAAACCAATTGGGATAATGACTATTCCCGCTAGTTTAACTATTTTATTTAATGATCTAATAATTTCAGATTGCTCTTTAGTATTAACAGCCTTTGCTTGAAGGGTTAATTTAGATATATAAGAATCAGCCCCTACTTTTGTTAATTTAGCATATACGCGGCCAGATACTATAAAACTTCCTGACATTAATTCATCATCTTTAGTCTTAGTTATTTCATCTGCCTCTCCTGTTAATAAAGATTCATTAACAGAAGCTTGGCCTTCTATTACTATGGCATCAGCACATATTTGATCTCCTGAAGAAAAAACAACAATATCATTTAAAACCAATTTGTCTGATGTTACTACTTGTTCTTTACCATCTCTTATTACAGTTGCAGTTGGTGCATTTAACATTGTTAGTTTATCTAATACTTTTTTAGAACGGATTTCTTGAACAATTCCAATTAAGGTATTAGCAATTATTATAGGTAAAAATGTTAAATCACGAAATGAACCTACTAAAGTAAGTAGAATCGCAATGACTAAAAAAACTAAATTAAAATATGTATAGACATTATCTTTAACTATTTCTTTAACAGTCTTTGATGGGGCTTTTACAGAAAAATTGTTTTTTCCTTGTTTATATAGTTGTTCTGCTGCCTTGCTGGTTAGGCCACTTATTTCTTTTTCTTTCATACTATACCTCTTTTTGTTTAATTCTATAACTTCGTTAGTATTATACGTTATTATCATGTTTTCTACAAGAATATCTCTTATCTCACGACAGTTATTTTACATATATTTAAACTAATTTCACTATACCATATAGATATATTGAAGTCAAACAATTTTTCGCTAAATTAAAAAGATACTTTATGTATCTTTAACCTAAAGCAACATCTAAAACCATCATTAAAGTAAAACCAAATAATAATCCTAGGGTAGCTAAATTTTTATTTTCGCTTATTGATTCTGGAAGTAACTCACGAGAAGCGACTGCTATCATTGCTCCTGCGGCAAAGGCAAGAAGTAACGGAAGAACGCTTCTAACTATAAGTACAAGTACGACACCAAGAACTGCTGAGATAGGTTCAACCAAAGCTGATGCTTGACCAATTAAAAAACTTTTAAGTCGAGAATAGCCATTATTTCTTAAAGGCAAGGAAACTGCTGCTCCTTCTGGAAAATTTTGAATGCCTATTCCTAAAGCAAGCATAAGCGCTCCAACTAAAGTCATACCTGGTACGCCACTTACTAACCCACCAAAGGCTACTCCTACTGCCATACCTTCAGGAATATTATGAATGGTTATCGCAGAAACTAGTAATATACTTTTCTTTAAAGATTTAGTTTCTTGTATTTCTTTTTTATTTTTTAATGCTCTATCTAAAAATTTATCAGAAACTAAAACAAATAAACCACCTATAACAAAACCTAAAGTAGGAAAAAGCCAAGCGATATAACCTAGTTCAATTGATAAATCTATGGATGGCGCGAGCAGAGACCAAAATGATGCTGCTATCATTACCCCTGCACTGAAACCTAAAATGGTATTTAAAACTCTTTTGTTAATATTTTTAAAGAAGCATACTACTAAAGCGCCTAAAGCTGTTACACCCCATGTGAAAGTACTAGCCATCAAGGCTTGTATTACAGGATTTAAATTTATAAACCAATCCACCCTTTTTTTCACCTCATTATATGGTATGAGAAAACCTGGATTTCGGTGTATGTACCTGTTTTATTTTTTCTCAAAAATGTGCCATTCGTTATTCATTAATACAACTAGTCCTAAATCATTCTTCTGATAATTTAAATTAACTCCGAAATTAGATGTATTATTTTCGTTTGGAATATCATTTCTATCAACTTGATTTATAATTGTACCATCAAATTTATTATTTTTATTATTAGTATAAATTTTTTTAGTATCATAATATAAAATATCATCTACTTTTATAAGTCTAGCATTTTTATATTCTTCTTTTAATTCTAATAAACTCACATTATTAATCGTAGTGGGATATGTTGATGTTGCCTCTCCCGTAAAAGTTATTAAAACATTATCACCTTTATTTAAATTAATCATCTTTATTTTTTCATTTTTCCATCTAAGTTTTGTTCCTTTTAAAGATATAACAAACCATTTATTGCGAAAATCTTTTTCATTGGAATCAATTCCTTTTACTTTTATAGTATCAACGTTTATCTCTTTTACTTTTGCGATAAAACTTTGGTCT
Source organism: uncultured Muribaculaceae bacterium (assembly GCA_964393945.1). Classification (GTDB taxonomy): domain Bacteria; phylum Bacillota_I; class Bacilli_A; order RF39; family UBA660; genus Caccenecus. Next base: position 9,353 of record CAYMVR010000033.1, read on the forward strand.
GGCATTTTATAAGTCTTGATAGGAAGAGCGAGTTTTCCTAAATTATAACCTATAAATAGAATAAACAAGAAAGATACTGCAATTACATATTTTTTCATAATCTCACCTATTTAAAGTATAACACAGGAGAAAGAAAAAAAGAAACTATTAAGCTTCTTTTTAGTCAATTTCTATTAATTCATATTCGCGAGAGCCAAAATCCAATTCACTTGCTCTTTCAATGGTATGTATTCCATGTTGAG
>CAYMVR010000034.1:0-8844 GCA_964393945.1 uncultured Muribaculaceae bacterium
TCGACCTGCCGGGTATGAACCGGATGCTCTAGCCAACTGAGCTACATCGCCATAACAAATGCACTATTAATATATCAAAACCAGATGTCAAAGTCAAGTTTTTTTAGGTGCTTTGTTGCCTTTTTTAATCAAACATATTATAATTAAATATGTTTGGTGGTGGTATTTATCGATTCAATTAAAATTGGTAAATTGATTAGTGACTTAAGAAAAAAGAATAATTTAACGCAAAGTGATTTGGCTAATATTTTAAATGTTACTAATCAAGCTGTATCTAAATGGGAAAATGGTCGAGGAATACCAGATGTAGAATTATTAAAAAAATTAAGTGAAGTTTTTAAAATAGATATGGAAGAACTACTTGATGGTGAACTTAAAGATAAAAAAAGAAAAAAATATTATATATTAATTATTACTATTATTCTTTTAATTGGAGTATTATTATTTTTGGTTTTAAAGCCTAAAGATGAAAGTTTTCATTTTTCTAATTTAGCAACGGATAATGATGCCTTTAGTATTAAAGGAGTTATGGCTTATAGTAAAAATAAAAAAGCAATTTATATATCAGAAGTTAATTATAAAGATAAAGATGAAGCTAAATATAAGAAAGCTGAGTGTTTATTACTCGAAAAAACAGATTCTTATGAGAAAATTATTAGTAAATTTGATACGGTAGAACATGAAGATTTCTTATTATCAGAATTATTAAAAGAAGTAGAATTTAATGTTCAGAATTATGAGTGTACATGTGATTTTTTGGTTTGTAATAATCTTTACTTAAGAATTAATGTAACTAACTTAAAAGATCAAGTAATCACTTATAGTATTCCTATTCAAATTGAACCAGTTTGTGAAAAGTAAACGGAGAGTTTAGTAATATTTACGACGCGTTTCTTTTTTTTTATGTCTTTTATATATATAATGTTCTTGAGGTGAAGAAAATGAAAAATAAAAAGTTATTATTATCAGGGGTTCTTTTGGTTTTGGTTGTGCTTGGAATAGGAGGTTTCTTATTATTTGGTAATAAAGATAAGAATCCAGATGATAAGAATACGGATGCATTAAAATTCAAGGAAGAGTATACAAAAGTAGAGGACGATAATATATTTGTATATCGTAGTGTGTCTGAGATTATTAAAATATTAGAAAATGGTACTGGAATTGTATATCTTGGTTTTCCAGAATGTCCTTGGTGTCAAGCTTATGTTCCTTATTTAAATGAGGTGGCTAAAAGTTATAATGTTTCTAAAATTTATTATTATAATATTTTAAATGATCGTAAAGAAAACACAGATGATTATAAAAAAATATTGGAACTTCTAGGAGAATATGCCGAATATGATGATGAAGGTAATAAAAGAATTTATGCTCCAACAGTAATATTTGTAAATGATGGGGAAATTGTGGGAATGAATAGTGAAACTGCTAAAGATACTAATGGTAAAGAAAAGCCTGAAGATTATTGGACGAAAGAAGAAGTTGATGATTTAAAAAATACTTTAGGTAATTTATGTAAAAAAGTAAAAGAAACTGTTTGTAGTGATTGTAATAAATAAATGTTTATTACTTTCTTTTTTTTTAAGATATTTTTTGATATAATGAAGAAGTAGGAGTGATGAATATGAAAGATAAAAAATTAATATTAACCGCAGTATGTGCTATTTTAGCTCTATTAGTGGTAGTTGGTGGATATTATTTTAGAAAGGATAAAGAGGAAGCACCAAAGCCAAGTGCAGATGCTTTAAAATTTAAAGAAGAATATGAATCTTTAAATAATACAGTAAGAGAAAGTGATGGGGCTAAGTATAATAATGTCAATGTTAAAGAGAACAATCCAATTAAGTATGTGGATAGTAAAGGTGCTTTAGAAGTTTTAAAAAATGAAGATGCTATAATATATGTAGGAGCTAATTGGTGTCCTTGGTGTCGTAATATTGTAAATATTTTATTTGATGCTGCAAGTGATCTAAATATTAAAACTGTTTATTATTTAAACTTAGATGATGAAAAAAGTAATTATGAAGTTAAAGATGGAAAACTTGTAAAAACAAGTGAAGGAACAGAAGGGTATTATGAATTACTAGACTTTTTAAAAGATAATTTGAATGATTATGTAATTACTAGTGGTAATAAAAAATATGATACTCATGAGAAGAGAATTTATATGCCTTTTGTTATAGCAGTTCGAGATGGTGAAGTAGTTGATACACATACAGGAAGTGTTACCCTAAACGAAGGACAAACTAAATATGATGCTTTAACAGAAGAACAAACTAAAGAAGTTTATGATAAATATATATCTTTAATGAAAAAAATAAAAGATGATAGTTGTAATGAAGGTTGTGACTAAAATAAAAAAGTTGTTATTTTGAAGTAACAACTTTTCTTTTAGCAAACACAATCTACGTAGGTATCGGATAAGCATCTGATTGCACATAAGCAATCACAATCCATTGTAAAGAAAGAATTTGTTGCAATATATGGATTTAAACTAGTTGTATCTGGATTATCGGCAAGGACTCTAAAAGTACAGCAATTTCCTTCAATTTTTTCAACTCTAAATACTCTAGAACATTCTGTACTTTCAGTTCCAGCACATGTTACAGTAGTATCTTTAGTTGTAGGCATACTCCAAGGAGTTCCATTTCCACAGCATGTATATAACATAACTGGTCTGGTATTACATATTAAGCAATTTGGTCCTCCTCCTAAAACTGGTCGATCACAAGAGTCTAAACAAGATTCAGGACAAGCATTTTGTTGTAAAACTAGAATGACACTTAATATTTCATTTACGCAGTTTCCAGAAGTGTTATTTGCACAATTATTCATATTATTCACCCTTTCATGTATTCTCACTATTAATTTATGATAAAACTTTAAATTAGTGTCTTACTTTCTTTTTTTTTCGTAATCTTTATGTTATAATTGAATATATGATTCGTTTATGCAAATGGTGGTCTTATGGAGAAATATATACAGTTAAATTTTGGAGGCAATTTATATCGCTTTTTAATTGATGAAGACTTAGATAGTAAACTTAGAAGTCTTTTAAATGAATTTTATCAATTTGATGAAGATAATGTTCTTATAGTTGATAAATATGATTTGGAAACGCAATATAAAATAAAGCAAATAGTATTAAATGCTATATTAGACCAACTTAGCACCTATAATATAAATTCTGATTTACATAGACAAATTAATTCTTTAAAAAGTACTATTAATAATAAGACTAATATTTATCATAGTGATTTAACAAATTTGGAAAGTAGGCTTTATGAAGCTTCAGAGTTATATAATAATACAAGAAATAACTTTATAAGAACTAGAAAAATGCCTACTCATGATAATTTAGAAGAAATGCATGAGGAGATTTCAAGAGTTGCATCTAAAGCACAAGAAGAGGCACAAGTAGTTTTTGATGAAATTTTGGATGATATTAGTGGAGACTCAGAGTTAAAAGCAGAAGTTCCTGTATCAGAAATTAAAGAATCTCTAAGCAGAGTAGAAGTATGCGCAACAGAAGAAGAATACGAGCAAAAAACAGGAAAAAAAGTTAGTGATATAACGGCCGAAGATATTGCCGATAAGATAGCTTCAACTAATGAATTAGTGATTGTGCCACCTACTGTAAACAAAGCAGAATTAACGGCTTATGTTATTCAAAAAAATGTAACAGAAGAAACTTATACTAAAGTAGCTGAATTTGTTGAGACAAAAACCAACTATGGTAGTTCAGTAACAAGTGCCTTTAATAAACTTCGAAGTGATATTAAAGTTGCAGGTTTTAGTACACGTAATTTAAATTATTTTGGTGATCAATTTATTGATCAATTCATTAAAATATGTGAAGAATCAGGGACTAGTTTTGAGACTATGTTTGCGGATTACTTTAATGGATATTCTGCTAATAGAAAATATAATTCGCCTTTAAATCGTTTTATAGCTCAGTTTATTAAATTTAATGGTGGAGATGAGAATACTAGAGCAATATTTGAAGCATTGCTTGTTAAAAAAGCTATTTCAAAACATCTTATTTCAGCTAAGTATAATCGCTATCTTCGAAGTGATTTACAAGGTATTCAAGTTGGAAGAAATGGCTATGTACGTTTTGATGATGCTAGCCTAAAGGGATCGTCAAGAACACAGGTGCAAGACGGAAGTGCAATAAGACGAGGTGGAGCAGATTTAAATTTAGGCACCAGTGTTGGTGGGGCCAATGCTCAACAAAATACGCGAATTAAACAAAATGGAAGTTTAAGTATTAATGGAGAAACACAAACACAAGTTTCAAATCCAGAAGCAGTAGAAGCACAGAATAAAGGAGTAATTCCTCGTACGGATGTAAAAACAGGAGGAACTAGTTCATCTAGTGATATTAAGACACCTGAAGATGCATCATCTAGTTTAGGTGATGGAAAAGGATTACTTAAAAAAAGAGGTGAGGCTGGATTACAAGGGGCATCCCTAAAAGGAGCAGTATTAAGACAAAACATAAGAGGTATGGTTGGTGGTGTTGCAGCACAAATTAGTGAAACAGGGGTAGGTGCAGCCTCAAGGCCAGGTGATATATATGCTAGAGGACCTTTTACTACTAACCAAAATTTGAATCCTCGTTTTAGGAATGGCTATTTGATGGATGAAGATGATGATGAAATAGCCTCAGAAGCACCAGGCGGTGATTTAGGTGATTCATCAAGTTCAGATGGTGATTTACCTCTTACAGAAGATATAGGTGATAGTGATAATAATCATGATGATGAACAAAATCATGGTGAAAGTGATGGCTCTGGAGATACTGAACAACAAGAAAAAAAGAAAAAATTAGGTGCACTTATTATAGAATTTATAAAAAAGAATCCATGGGTACTTGTGGGAATTGGGCTAATTTTAATTATTATCTTACTTATTTTTGCAGCTTCTCAAGATAATCAAGTGACAGGCCTTGGATATTATGATGCTGCTTGTAATTACAATGAGGCAACTGTTAATTTGTATAGTTGTGACTCGGCTCATACTTTACTTAGAACAATGTCAATAGGTGAATATACTGTTAAAATGGCTTATCTTTATACAAAAGATAGTAATATTTCTGATGAAGCAATGAAAGCACTGATGATTGTTATTAAAACTAATGCTCTTAGTTATGGCAATTATAGTAGTATAGATAAACAATTAGATATACGTCTTTGTGATATGTATCCAGAAGGTGGTAGTGATACTACTGATCCATTTTTTGGAGTTGATGAAAGTTTCGAAGAACTTAATAATTTATATGAGACAATAAGTGAGTATTTATTAATATCTACTTCTTATACATCAAGTATTTCAACTTTAGGAACGCAAAATATTCTTGATTATTCAAGCGATAAATTAAAAGTTTTCCAAACTAAAGCAGACGAAGGTAAAGATTATGCAACTATTTTAAAAGAAGTATATACTAGTGAAGAAAGCAGTAGTACGCCAATCACTAATAATAGAGATACTATCTTTATTGGAGACTCTAGAACTCAAGGAATGCTTATATCATCACTTATTATGGAAAGCCAAACAGTATATGGTGTTGGTTATGGATATAATTGGTTTATTGGTAATGGTAGCTTTAATAATGATAAAACGAATGCGACGGGTGGAGCTATTAGTGCTGCCAATAGTAAAATGAGTAAAGATTCTTATAATATCGTATTGTGGCTTGGTGTTAATGATTTAAATGGTGGAGCTAAAAGATATTTTGATAAATATCAAGAACTGGCAACGGGTGAATGGAGTAATCATCATTTATATGTTGTATCTGTTGGACCAGTTGATGATAGTAAAGCAGCTAATGTAAAAAATGAAGGTATTAATCAATTTAATAGTGATATGGCTAGTTTGATAAGTGCATCGAATTTAAGTAATTTAACATTTATTAATCTTAACTATACGCAAGATTCCATTACTCATTATGATGGAGCAGGTCTTCATTATGGAAAAGATGATTACCAAAGAATTTATTCAATTATTACTAAAAATTTAACTAATGAAGTTGTTAGTAAAGAAGTAGCCTTATATCGTTTAACTGATTATTGTACTTATTATAATTTGACTAATAATACAGCTTATTGGTGGCCAGTAGGTAGTGCAGAGGTTATGCCTGGAACAAATGTCTATGGTGGAGAACCTACAGCGCTTGTTATAACTTCCCATTTTGGACATCGTAATACAGGTATTCAAGGGGCAACTACTGATCATAGGGGTATTGATATAGCCAAAAACGGTGGAGCATGTGGGCTTAATATTATAGCCTCTCGTGATGGAGTTGTTACAACGGTTACAGATGATGGTGGCGCAAGAGGAACTTATGTGGTAATCGATCATCAAGATGGCGCGCAAACTTTGTATCAACATATGCAAAAAGGTTCTTATACAGTTAAAGTTGGAGATACAGTTGTTCAGGGTCAAAAGATAGGTTTAATTGGTAATACAGGTGTTGGAAGTGGTTGCCATTTGCACTTTGAAGTTTTAATTAATAATAAGCCGGTTAATCCAGAGGATTATGTAGATCCAGCAACGCCAAGACCAACTAATACTTATAATGTTAATATATCTGGAACTAATGGTGATACTAAAAACATGTTCTGTTCATCTTTACTTGCAAGTGGTTTTTCAAAAGAAGCTACAATTGGAATAATGGCAAATGTTTATCATGAAAGTGGATATGGTCCTATGAATTTACAAAATACTTCAGAAAAAAGACTGGGATATACTGATGCTAGTTATACTTTAGCGGTTGATAATGGAACTTATAAAAACTTTGCAAGTGATAGTGCAGGTTATGGTTTAGTCCAATGGACTAGTAGTGGTAGAAAAGAACGGTTATATGATTACATTAAAAGCAAAAATTTATCTATTGGAAGTTTTGAGGGACAATTCCAATATATGTTAATTGAACTTGAAAAATATTATGGTAATACTTATAAGTATATTACGAGTAATCATACAGCTTTAGATATTGGCGCTTATTGGTGCGACCACTTTGAAAGTCCAAGCGGAAGCGAGGCTTGTAGCAAGAGAGGAAATTGTCCATCACAGCACTGTGTTAACAGAACAAGAAATGATATAGCAAATGATAATATAACATCTTATGTAAATAATGGTTGTAGGAATTAAAGGAGTGTTTTATGGAAAAACATAAAAAGAAAGTTATATTTATAATTGGGTTTATTTTGGTTATTATTTCAGTACTTGTTATTGCTCTTGATAGATTCTATAGAAGTAAAGAAGAAGAAAATAAACCAAATCCTCCTGTTTTAAAATTTAATACAGAGATTTCTATATTGAATGACTATAATGAATTTTTTACAGTAAATCAAATTATTAATCAGTATTATCAAGCGGTAGTTAGTAGTGATAATAGTCTTCTTCTTTCTTATTTAGATCCCGATTACATAGCAAAGAATAATGTAACATCTAGTAATATTAATGATAAAATCAAAAGAGATTTTGCTAGTGTTAGTTTTACAACAACAGAGATTTATTATAATAAAGATAGTGTTATTACTTATTATTTTGTAAATGGTTTTTTAGAAGATGTTGATCCTAGAGACGATAGTGTTCAATATTATAAAAATATTATGTATATGGTTATAGTAGATAAAAATAAAAATACTTTTGTTATTTCGCCAGTTACTACTAATAGGACAATAGAAGAATATGCGAATAGTTATCCCCTAGAAGAAAAGATTATAAATAATAATGCATATCGGCTTTATAACACAACAGAAGAAAATGTGTTACAAACTTATTTGATGACATTTCAAAGCTTACTATTTTTAGATAATAAAGAAGCCTATGATATGCTTGATTCTGATACAAAAAATAAATATTTAAATTATGAAGATTTTCTTGCACAAGTAGAAGATATTTATGATAGTATTGGTACTAAAATATTTGGCTATGCTAAAAAGGAGGAAAATGGGGGAATAACTTATCGTATTGTCGACGAAAAAGAAAGACACTTTACAATTTACGAAACTAGAGTAATGGATTTTAAAATTGCTTATTAAAATGACTTTTTTAAGTCGTTTTTTCTTGACTATTTTTTTTAATTTGATATACTAGAGATACAGAAAAAGGGATGCGCGAATTTGAACCAATATTTTACTAACAATGAACAATTAAAAAGTGAGAGAAGAATCATTAATTATGAGTATGATTCTGTTTTGTTTCGCTTTATTAGTGATAATGGAGTTTTTTCGAAAAATCACATTGATTATGGAAGTAGATTATTAGTTGATACTATTTTAAAAAATAAAAAGGATATTACCAGTTTTTTAGATGTTGGTTCGGGGTATGGTTTTATTAGTATAATTCTATCTAAGGTTTTAGGAGTAAAAGGCGTAGGAGTAGACGTTAATAAACGAGCTTTAAAACTAGCACAAGAAAACGCAGATTTAAATGAAGTTAAAGTTCAGTTTATAGAAAGTGATTGTTATCAAAATATAAATGATACTTATGATTTAGTAGTTACTAATCCACCTATTAGAGCAGGTAAAAAAGTAGTGTTACAGATACTTAAAGATGCAGTAAATTATCTTAATCCGTCTGGGGAACTTTGGTTTGTTATAAGAAAAGATCAAGGGGCTAAAAGTGTTATAAAAGAGATTAATTCTCTTTATAAAATAGATATAAAAGAAAAAAGCAAAGGTTTTTATATAATTATGGCAAAAAAAACTTGACATGATAGTTTTTTATTGCTAAAATTTTAAATTGGTGACGTATTTGTTTTTTTCTAGAAATTAAGCACTAAAATTTAGATATTGGGGTGAAATCGTGGCTTATAAAGTTGAAAAATTTGGAGAC
>CAYMVR010000035.1:0-8800 GCA_964393945.1 uncultured Muribaculaceae bacterium
GTGCGTCTACCTATTCCGCCACTTGGGCAGGCACTTGTCTTAATTAATAAGACTACTTTAGTATAATATGTTTTTTATATATTTGCAAGTAGTTTTTTATAAAATTTTAGATTTTTAACTAAAAGTATTAAAATTTATTATATTCTTTTATTTTTTCATTAATCCAAACATTCAAATTATTTTTTAAAGGCATAAATCCATTTTTATCAATTTCCCTTACATTATTACCATCAACTTTATAATTAATATCCTTAATAGTAAGCTTTACATGCTTAGTTTTTTCGTTAATTTCTAGTATTTTAGCAAATATGGTTTCCCCTATTTCTGCATAGTCAGTAACATTTCTAACAAAACTAGAAGAAATTTCTGAAATATGTATGAGGCCATCATAGCTATCATCTATCTTTACAAATATTCCATATTCCTTAAAGCCTGTCACAACACATTTTACAATATCTCCATTTTTATACATAATATTTCACCATTTAAATTATAACACAATTATCTTTACTTTAGAAATTTTTTCACTTATAATAGTTTTGGTGAAAAATAATGGAACAGAAAATAAAAGAATTATTAGAAGATTTACGACCATTTCTAAATAGCGAAGGTGGCGACATTGAATTTATCCGTTATGAAGATAAATTTGTATATATAAAATTAACAGGAGCCTGTGCTCATTGTGGTTTTCAAGATGAAACCATTAACTATGGAATTGAATCCTACTTAAAATCCGAAGTCCCTGAAATAGAAGGAGTTATAAATGTTGATTTATAACTCTATTTTTTATCATTCAAAATCCATTCAATAGAATCAATACGTGCATATTTAGAAATTTCATAATATACATCTTTTAAAAATTTTTCATAATCATCAACTTTATCAATAATAGGAACTAATTTTTCTTCTTCATCTTCCCCATTCATTATTTTTTCATATATATCAAAATAATATGATGGATAAAGTAATCTGGCATAAAGAAGTTGATAACTATATATAGAAAATGTTTCTATTCGTAAAACTTCTTTTAAATAAGAAAGAGCATCTTCTCCACTAAAAAAGGCACTTTTTAAATAAGAAGCAATATCTCTTACTTCCATGTCAAATATAAAAGACAAAGGATTTAAAAAATTAAGTTTATAATTTGGATAAAGAATTCTTCGGTGAGATAAACAAATACGATCACGACTATCTGGTTTGTATTTACTAGTTGTTTCGTTTAAATAACTTATTGCATTCTCTCCTAAACCTAAATAATAACTGAAACTATCTAAAATAATGGTCTTATTTTTTCCAAGTTCATGTATCTGATATTCAAAATAATCCAATTTTGAACTCCACAGTTCAGCCCAAGAATTACGATACAATTTGCTTTTTGTTTCATTTAAAATTAATTTATGATTAAGTTGTACAATATTTGATAGGCTATACTCTTCATAAATATCCCCTATTGGTTTTAACAAAACATAATCTGTGTTATAAACATTTGTTAATACTTTACCAAACTTATTAAAAATAATATCATGTACTAAAACTCCTCGTTCTTTTAGTTCTTTACTAACATTTATTATATCGTCAACTTCACTTACATTTCTTTTAAAAGGTACAAAATAAAAATATTGTTTATTATAAGAAAAACGATACAGATCTCCCCAATTTTCTACTTCTGTTAGATTAAGATTATAATAATAATTAATACTTTCTTTCATAGCATTCACTATTAAATACTATGAAAAAACTGATGTTTATATAACACCAGTTTGATTTCCGTTAGGATTTATTGGCATAAAATTAGAGAAATCCATTACCTTTTGTGCATTATCATGTGCAATATTTGCAACTTGTTCTCTAGCTTCTGCATTTGCTAAATGTTCATTAGCATTTTTTAATTTGCTATCTATTTCTTGCTCTTTTCTTAAAACTTCTTGCTCTCTTCTCTCGACATCTTTAAGTTGTTTTTCATACTTTGAAACAAGAGCATCAAACATATTCTCACAAGCTTTCAAGAATGTTTCTTTGTCTTTTAAGAAAGTTCCTTCTAAACTGCTTGTTACATTTGGTTCTACAATAGGACTAGGATCAACTGGAACATTTTCTGTAACTATCGGTTCTACCACTGGAGAACTACTTACCATATCAATTGTACTTGACATATTGCTTTCTGCCACTGCCTCTGGCATTACAGGAGCAACAGGCGCCACTTGAGGAATAACATCATTATTAATAGCGCTTGGAACTTCAGGAGCAGGTTGTATCGCATCTTCAACATTTGGAACGTTTAATATTTCTTGAGGTTTAACCTCAGGTATAGCATCAGGCTGACTATTAATTACATCATTATTAGTAGCAGGTTCAAGAACAACACTTTCACCACCACTTTCCGTAACAACATAACGTGACTTAATCATATCAAATGAAACTTGTGGTAAAGTGAGTGGAGTATAATAAACTTCATCAGCATTTACACTTTCTGGTATTTTGACATAATGAAAACTTGTTCCACTAATAATACCTTTCAAATAGTTTTTTACATTTTGCCATTCAGTCTCATCACTAATTTTTTCCAACTTATCAGTATACTTTGAAATATAAATAATTGGTAAGCCCATTGAACCCATTTTTTCGCTATCTAAAATTACATAAGTATTTCCGTTTTCTAAAAATGCACTAACCAAATTAAAAGCCTCTACACTAGTTGGCTTATTAATATTCATTTTTGCCATTTACAATCCCTCTATTCTTCTAATAATTATACCAAAATATATTATATGATTCAACCTTTTATTTCGCTAATCATAAACCAACGGCAGCCATATGCACATTGATTTTTAATATATTCTTCAACCTTATCAACATCATTAATAGGTTTAAAATTCTTATTTGTTTTACTATTAAATCCTTTGAGTCTCAATTTTCCGTAAGCAATATCACCTACAATATAATCAAAATCATCAAAATAATCTGTTAACTTACTTTCTAGTTCTTCTATATTAATAGCATCTTTATAATTGTTCATAACTTGATATTTTTTATTATGAATCGTAATAATTTCCATAAAACCCTCCTACATTATACTAAATACAATTATTGCCACAATCGACAAAGAAGTTATAATAACACTCATTAAAAGCAAAATATCGACATATCCATTTCCTGATGTAACTTTATGCCCATACATTTTATAATAACTTAATTTATCTGTCAAATCATTTTCACGATCAACCTTACTAGCATCTACTTGAAAATAATCATAAGCTTTATTTTTAACACTTTCTATTTCATTACTACTCATATTTTGTAAACTAGATAAATTAACTCCAATTGCTTTCATAGCATCCAAATTTAATGCTGCACTAATAGTTTGATCCAAATCAATTTCTCTAGTTAATTCTAAACCATTTAATTTTGAATAATAATATTTTTCTGTGTAAAGATTATCACCTATCATAAAATATCCTTCACTAATGCGATATGGATTCTTAGTATGAGTTGAATAAATAAGTTCCAAGAACTTTTCTTCTTCCACCAAACTAACATTAACACTTTTTTTCTTTGCAATAAACATATCAATTAAATATTGAAGTGTCGATTTAAAATATGGATTCTTAACTCTAAACTTTCGTGATTTATTTTCTTCTTCAAATTTATAATAACTAAGTAGCTCTTCTGTAAAAAGAGTTAAATTTGCCTTTTCCATTCCATACTTTCCTAAATTGTTAAAGAAAACAACTGCATTATCTATATAATAAGGATTTAAAATATCCAACTTACCATAAATAAGTGCCAAAATTCTGATTACAACCACTAAGAAGGAATTGTACAAAACACCATCTTGGCGGGCATTATAACTATCAATATACGTCTCAATTGCATGGTCAACTGCTTCGTTTACAAAGTACCTCTCCCTCATATGATTCACCTAGTCTATTATATCATAAAAACATATATAGATACAATTATCAAATTGTGTAAACTCATTTACAAACCGTTTACTGAAACGTAAAAGAAAAAGCACCCGACCAACGAGGGCTTTCGCCAAAAGAGAGTTTGGAATGTGATCGAGTGCTTTTACGCACAGAAACTTTTTTCTGTACTCTTTCATTTTATATTTACTGAGAGTAATAGTCAACAAAAATCGTTCGACAAAGTTTATATATAATCATTTTTATATTATTTGGGCATTTATAGTAGGAGAAAAAGTCGCATACTCATATATTATATTGGGTGATATTATGTGTCCTAATCGTAATTGTGGTGGAGGTTTATTTACTATTTTAGCAATTTTTGCTTTATCAGTACTAATATTTTATCAAGTATTAATAACCTTAATTCTCCCCATTCGTTTTAATATATTTATATTGCTTCTAGAAGTAAGTTTACTATTTTATTTTCTTTTTCGCATCATTTATCCTCGTTGTTAAAATAGAATTTTTGAACTAACATTTCAGTCTTAAAAATATAATCTAACTGTTTACGCAGATACCTTACCTTCTGAAATTCACTACCTTCTAATTTAATAATTGGAGGAACACTAAGTGTAATAAAGAGTAATTGTTTTTCTTCATCATTAAATGGATAACTTTTAAAATACTTTTGAAATAATGATTCAAAATCCAAATTCATATATTCTTTCTGATAAAAATGAATAAGATCTAATACTGGCGAATCAATACGAGCATAATCCCAACTAACTAAATATCCTTTAGTATTTCTAATAAAATGATCCATTTCCAAATTATTATGATTAAGAACAACTCTTTCTTTTTTATTATCTTTTACTTTATCATACCAACTATCTAATTCTTCTAAACAAAAATCTATTGCTGCAAAAATTTTATATAAATTTCTAAGAAGTAAATAATCACTAGGGCTATGAAATATTTTTTCTACTAAAATATTATAAATCTCATCATAATAATTCTTAGCATACAAGATATTACCCTTTAAATTATCATAAATTTCTTTCAAATTATTTTCAGTTATTTCTTTATAATATGTTGTCTTATTATGAAGTAAAGAAACTATTTCTATCATATCAAGTGCCTTTTGTTCTATGGGCATAGGAGTATCTTCCAAGTAAGCAAAAACATTTGCATCACTCCTATCTTCTTCAACCATAGGTGGAAAATAATCAAAACTTCGACTCATTAAATAGCGGTATGCTTCTTTTACTCTATCATCTTTTTTATTCTTTATTACAAAAGATCCACTTGTAGAATCTACAATTGTTACACCTTTCTTTTTAGTAACACGATAAGGTTTATAATTTCTTTTAATATCTAGTAAAGCATTATTCATTTTTTTCAGGAATAATTAATTTATCACCACTATTAATATCTGATAAATCATTATAATCAGATAAAATATTTAAATTTGAATTATACATTGTACATATTGTTTCAACAGTTTCTCCATCACTAACCATATGAATATGATATGTTGCATAATCATCACTTTGATTTTGAGCACTATTAATAATAGTTTCTTCTACTTTTGTTTGTTTTTCATTAGATTCTTCTTTTACTTCTTCTGCTACCATAATATTCCTCTCTTCCAATAATTCCGAATCTTCTTTTATTTCTTCCTCTTCATCCTTTGATTCTTCTACTTCTTTCGCATCTTTTACTTCTTCTTTAGAACTATCTATCATTTCATCTAAATCAAACATAACTGGTTGATCTTCTTCCTTAAGAAATAAATCACTGGCATCTCTAAAAATAGATTCTTCCTCAACAGGTTGCTCTGGTTTTTTATCTGCTACAACATTAAAATCAATATTAACCCTAAGTATTGATTGATCAACTACTTCATACGTAAAATCATCTATCATAAATTCAATCGTTGAAGTATCAATATCTTCCATAAGTTCAATTTCAAAAGGCAAAATATAAGAAAAAGGTTCTTTGTTAACACTTACCTCATGACTTTTAAAGTCTCCTGAAACAATAAAATTACCCTTAAGCATTCCCTCTTCCGTTGTAATTTCGTGTTCTAAACTAATACTAGTTATTTCGCTAACTTTTTTCTCAAAAAGAATATCTTTTGTAAATGGTATCTTACAATTCATAAAATCATCTCCTAAAAAATAATATGCAAAAATAAAAAAGATATTTCTTAAAAAAGACATATCTTAAATTCTAATTAAATATAATAGAAAAGACATAAATAAATTGACTTTTAACCAATAATATGTTAAAGTTTTATAAGTAAAACAAATTTGGAGGTGGCAATATGGCTAAGAAAGTTACAACAAAGAAACCTTTATCAGGAAATAAAAGAAGTCATGCACTAAATGCAACTAAAACAAAACAAAAACCTAATATTCAAAAGAAGACAATTAACGGAACTAAGGTAAGAATTTCTGCTAGAGAAGCTAGAACAATCGAAAAGTAATAAAACTGTGTTTTAGACTATTGAACAATCAATAGTCTTTTTTTATAAAGAAAAAACAAATAAGCTTGAACCTATTTGCCAAATCCACGTCCACCCTCAATTATATGAGGCTTAGCATCATATGGAGCATTATCATACGCCTTATTAAGTTTGTCAAGTTCCACACTTCTACCTAATAAATCTAGTTGATTTTTGACAATCTCAAAGCGATCTGAGCCAAAACATCCTTGGTAGCCCTTTGCCTTCAGACACAAATATACCTTTTTACCTGCAATATCGACGCTCTCAATAGCAATACTATTACTAGCAAATGGTATTGGTTTTCCTCCCACAGAAATTCTATCAAAAGGATAAATGGCACCAATCTTACCACTCGCTTCCTTGCGTTCTCCACGTTCCCAATAAACACAATTGGCTTCTAAACCAATAAGTTTTTCAAGAATTACACTTCGCCCTAATAATTCCTTTTGTAATGCTCCAACCCCAAACTGATCTAAGCCAGAGCACCCTTGATAACCTTGAGCTTTAGAACATAAATATATTTCTTTACCTGAAATATCGACCTTCTCAACAGCAGTACTACTACTAACGAAAGGTACTACTTTATCTCCAATAATAATTCTATCATATGGATAAACAGCACTTAATTTACCTGCTACTTCCATACATTCTCCGCGTTCCCAATAAACACAACGAACTTCCGAACCAACTCTTGATAATAAGAAGTTCATCTGCATATCCATTAACTCACGTTGCATAATTATCCTCCTCTATATTAAATAGTATATCATATAACCAGAATATTATCTATTCACTTTACACAAATTAATAAAACAACCTATCTATTTGGTTGCTTCATTAATCTTTCAGTTCGCCTAAAGGCATTCCTCAAATATATATAGTCAAAATCAAAATATTGATAACCCTTTATACAAGTAATAAAATATGATACTGATGGTAAATGATACTTCATTAAAGGATCCATAATATAAACACTTCCCATAATTTCCTGATTTTGCAATTTAACTTTAACTTTTCTTTTATCATATAAATATGGATAACCTTCATAAATATCAAGAGCATTAATATCTTCTTGACTTATTTCATAGATTCCAACTGGCACAACACTTCCAGTTTCTTCTTCAATTGTTAAATATCCTAATCCTTCACCATCACCTTTAAAAACCAAAGCAAAATCCTGCAGTTGAGTAGTGCCAATAATTTTAGCACTTGGGCACCGTTCTAACAAAAGTTTTAAATTTAAGTTACTTCCATAAGCTAAATAATACATTATTTTACAAGCCCCCTTGCCATCACACCAACAGGACTATTACTAGAATCGAATCCTTTAATATATTGTTTCATAAAATAAACTTTATCTTGATTGTTTTTAAATATTAAATCAACCATTTCTGCCATTTCACGAAGTAATATTTGACCACATTGATCCAAATACTCTCTTTCAGTCAATTGTGCTTCCTGTATTTTTTTTATTTTGTAATCTAAAAAGTCCTCATCCAAATCTTTATCTGTTGCTGCCATTAAAAGTTTACAAGAAGCATTAATATCATTTTGAACTACCACATGTTCAGTAGTTGAATTAAAATTTCTAAATTCTAATGTATTAAATGAAACAATAAATTGCATAAAATCGATACTTCTTAAGTTAATAGCATTCGTTTTACTATCATAAACTTGCTTAAAAAAGCTTTTTAAACTATGTGGAGAATTATCACTTAAACTATCTATAGAATTTAAAAGTTGTAATCCTACTGGTTTAGCATAATTCCATAAAGAACTTCTAGCATTTAATTTATCACCATAACCAAAGCGCATCAAAACACGTTCATATGCTACATAAAGTTTAGCAAGTTTTCGCCACGCTGCGTAATTTTCACCTAAAATATGTGCACCAACATGAACATGCAACCCTGCATTATGACACGTATCTGCATTATTTCTTTTCAAAAATTCACAAATAGCACGTAAATTCTCCCAAGTTTTTCTTTCATCAATTAATTTTGGCGAAACAATTTCTCCACCACTCTTTAGCGTTTCATCAGTTGTAGATGACCAATTTAGTTTATTATTTTTTATAAATTCATCAGTTTTATCTTTTGGAACACCTTCATATTCTAGTTCTACACCAAAACGAACAATACGTGGCAAAGCTAAATTATCTCGATATTC
This sequence comes from uncultured Muribaculaceae bacterium, assembly GCA_964393945.1. Taxonomy (GTDB): domain Bacteria; phylum Bacillota_I; class Bacilli_A; order RF39; family UBA660; genus Caccenecus. The sequence goes on from CAYMVR010000035.1 coordinate 8,584, forward strand.
CATATCTATATCTTGTAATCTTTTACCTAAAACTAATAAATCAATCGCTTTCATATCAGAAATTAAATCGTTAGACGAAAAATCTTGTAGCATAATACCACCCCTGAATCCCCTTTTATATGCAAACAATTATACTACATAATTGCTTTTTTGTCAAATTCGTGTAAATAAATTTCTTAATAATTACTTGTTAAAGTATGATGATACTTTTTTGTTA
>CAYMVR010000036.1:0-8732 GCA_964393945.1 uncultured Muribaculaceae bacterium
GGAACTCAAAATAATCCATATATTGTGCAATAGGAAGTTTGGGTTTTGGTATGAAATTTGTGATAAATAAAGATGATGAGAAAGAAACTAAAGTGATTAGATTTCCAGCATATTTAGTTAAAGATATAGAGAGACTGGCTAAGAAGAACAATATTAGTTTTACTAGATTTGTAATTCTTGCTTGTATTTATGCTCTGGATAATATGGAAGATACCAAAAATTAATATGGTATCTTTTTTCTTTGTGATATAATAAAAAAGTGATGTTTTATGATATTAAATGTAAGTGGTAGAACAGATATTGTTGGTTTTTATTCCAAGTGGTTCATGAATCGATATAAAGAAGGATACGTTGATGTTAGAAATCCTTTTTATCCTAAATTAGTTAGTAGGATATACTTTCAAGATGTAGATTTAATTGTCTTTTGTACTAAAAATCCTCATCCCATTATACCTTTTTTAAATGAAATTAAAGAGCCTATTTTATTTCATGTAACCCTTACTCCTTATAAAAAAGAAATTGAGCCTCATGTTCCCAATAAAAAAACAATTATTGAAGATATAAAAAAAATCTCCCAAATTATTGGAAAAGAAAATGTTTATGTAAGATATGATCCTATATTCTTAAATGAAGATTATACCTTAAGTTATCATTTACATGCTTTTGAAAAACTTTGTACTTTATTAGATGGCTATGTAAATAGTATTATTGTTTCATTTATAGATGATTATAAAAATGTCCGTAAAAATCTTAATGTTTTAAAAATAAAAAATTTTACATCTGAAGACTTTAAAAATATCGGTATTGGTTTTAGTAAAATAGCAAGTAATCATCATATGAGCGTGCAAACTTGTAGTGAATATAATAATTTAGGTAATTATGGATTTAAAGTATCAGACTGTTTATCTAAGGAACTGGCTCTTAATATAACAGGTAAAAAGTTTCCAAAATGGCAAGGTAGAAATAATAAATATTGTCATTGTGTAGAAATGGTGGATATTGGTGCCTATAATACATGTGGTCATTTTTGCAAATATTGTTATGCCAATTATGATGAGGCTAGTATCAATAATAATATGAAGAATCATAATCCTAATTCTAGCTTATTAATTGGAGACTTAGATAATAGTGATGAAATAAAGGTAAGAAAATAGTTTATGATAATAAAAGAATAAATAAAAATTGTCGAAATAGACTTTGTGTTTCACTATCTAGTTGACTAAAACTTTTAATTAAACCAAAAATGCTTTTTATTTTAATATCTTTAGTATCTTTAATATCATTTTGTTTAAAAAGATTAAATACATCTTGAACTAACTTTAAACGAGCAGGAATAGATAATTCTTCTAATTTTTGAGTTAGTTTTTTTTCAATGTTTTTACTTTTTTTATTTTGTTTAGATTTAATAAAACCATTATCATCAAGAGCCCAATTAAATGCATCATGCTGGAGAATACTAAAGCCTTTTGCTTTAACAACAACATAATCTTCTGTATGATATAAAATCATTCCAATAATACTTTCTTCTGGCACATACATTTTAATTTTATTTTGAACACTTTTATATTTTGGAGATTCTGTTTGTTCTTTTAAAAAACCAGGCCCGTCAAAGTTATATATTTGAGTAATTCGCTTTTTTAAGAAAAATTTCGCATTCATAGCAGAACTAATAGCGAGATTACCACCTTTAGAATGCCCACCAACTCTAACTTTCATGTCAAATAATTTTATGGTTTGTTTCAAATAAATATTAGCATATTTCTGACTTGCTCCTGGATATAAATAAGCCATTTTAAAATCTTCTTCCCATCCAATAATAGAAGAATCAGTTCCCGCAAATGCTACATATACACTTTTATCAGGTAATTTCATAGTTAAGGCTCCAAATTGCATTTCTTCATTTACAATATACATATAATTATAAAGTAAAATATCTTGATAGCGCTTTGAAGTTTTTAATAATTCAAATATTTTATTTGTATTACCAACAAAAGATGGTTGCTTTTTAATATTTCCGGTGTTTTGAAGATTAACATCTTTAATTAAAACCTTTCCTTTTTTAAAAGCGGGAACAACACCTTCAAAATCAATATATGGAAGTAAAGATAATAAAAGAGCATCTACATCATTAAATTCTTTATCTTTAAAAGTAACATTGCCATGTTTTTTAACATAATCAATTAAGTTCAAAATAATCACCATAACTAATTATATCATAAAAAAGAAATTTTATTATTTTCTATTTTATAGTTTGCTTTATAAAATAATTGTAAAGCCTCGTATAAATAATAAGTATCTTTATTACCAATAAGTTCTAACCCTGAATGCATAGCAAGCATTACCATACCAACATCTAATGAATAAATGCTTAGGTGTCTAAGACTAGTATTAGCAAGAGTTGAGCCAGTAGCAAAATCATTCCGAGATGTATAGTTTTTATAAGGAATTTTATTTTCTTCTAGAATATGTTTAAAGATAGTAGAGGATATACTGTTAGTAGTACCATTTATTTCTTTCATGATAATTACTCCATCATTTATAGTAGGAGTGTTAGTATGGTCAGATAATTCATCATGGTTAGGATGTTTAGCATGAGCATTATCAGCATTAATAATAAGTGAGTTAGCAAGACTAGTCGCAAGATCAAGATTTAAAATGCCACAGATTTTTTTTAAAGTATCAATTAAAAAATTAGAATCAGCACCTTCTAAAGTATTAGAGCCTATTTCTTCATTATTAAAAATAGTTAAAACATTTATAGAATCACCAAAATTATTTATAAATGCCTTTAAAGCTGCATAAGTACAAGTTAAATTATCAAGACGAGGAGATGCTATAAAATCTTTAAAACTTTGTGCTTTTTCTACTACATATAAAAACAAATCATAATCAAAAATCTTTCCATCTATTTTTAAAGTATCTTTTAAAAGTTTATCTAAACTATAATTTTTATCTAAAGATATAATTGGCATTAAATCTACTTCGGTATTTAAATCCAAATTAGAATTAGCCTTGTCATTTTGATGAATAGCAATACTAGGAATGATTGCTACTGGGCTTTTGGTATCAATAATTTTCTTTATATAATGATTTCCATCTTTAATGATAATCCTACCAGCAATTCCAAGAGGTCTATCCATAAAACCATAGTTTAAGATTCCTCCATAAGGAGCAACATTAAGTTTTAAATAACCATTTTCATAATATTCAGGATTAGGTTTAATAAGAAAAGAAGGAGTATCTAAGTGTGTAGAAACAATTGAAAATTGTTTTCTTAAATTTTCACTTAAATTAAAAGCAATAATTGATGTATCATTTCTAACTACAAAATATTTTGTTTTATCTAAAACCCAAACCTCACGCTCATCAAGTTCTACATATCCATTGTCTTTTAATATTTTTCTTATGTATTCCATGCATGTAAAAGCACATGTTCCTCCATTTAAAAAGTTTAACAATCCCTCATTAAAATCTTTCATAAACTTCACCTTTATTAGTATGGCTAGTATTAGAAAATATATATCAAAAGCACACCAAATCTTCACAATTAATTTCTTTACAATAATAAAAAAACAAGCTATAATAATTTTAAGGAGATTATTTATGAAAAATGAAAATTTAGCATTCAAAAGAATAGGGGCATATGCTATCGATTATATCCTCATTCTAATTATAAGTATGGTTTTTGTCTATTTACCAATTAATCCTAAATTAGATGAATATATTAAAGTATCAGATAGTTATACGACCGTTTTAGATGATTACAGTAAAGGAAGTATAACTAGTGCAGAATTTAATACTAAAACCATGGATTTAAGTTACGATATGAACAAAAATGGCATGGTTTATATTGGTTGTAGTATTATTGTAGCCTTTTTATACTATGGAGTGTTTGCTTATGTAACAGATGGTCAAACATTAGGTAAAAAATTAATGAAAATTAAAATTGTATCTAAAGAAGAAAAAAGTGCTAAAATATATCAATATTTTATTAGAACTTTTTTAATAAATGGTGTAATTATGAACATTGTAACTCTTATTGCAGTGAATTTTAATAAGGGAACATACAACTCTATATATTCTACGTCTAGCAATTTAAATCTAGCCTTTTTACTTATTGTTTTTCTAACAATTGTTTTCTCAAACGAAAATCGAGGACTACACGATAGAATAGCGGGTACAAAAGTTATTTCTACAAAGAATCCTGAAGTAGAAATTATTAAAAAAGAAGATGATTCAAATGAATAATGTACAATCTGTTGTGGGTATTGCTTTTATTGAGGATAATCATCTTTTAATAGTTCAGTCTCATAAAAGTAAAAAGACTAATTCTTACACCTTAATCGGTGGTGGTGTCGAGCATGGCGAAACTTTACTTGAAGCGGCAGTACGTGAAGTAGGTGAAGAAATACATAATGGGTTTAAAATAAGTGCAGATGACTTAGAACTTGTTATGACAAAAAAAGAAACCTCAGCAAGTAATCCTGATAAAATGATTGAAATGCATGTCTTTATTGCTCATAAAAAAATTGATGTTGAACTAACACCAAATGAAGAAATTTTAGAATATCATTGGTATAAAATAGGTGAAAATTATAACGTTTCCAATTCTATAAAAGACTTTTTAGAATATGCTATTAGTAATAATATAATGAATAAAAAGGAATAATAAAAGGAGAATTGTGCTATGGATAGACAGATTTCTAGTGATAGTTTTATCGAATTATTTATAGCAGTTAAGCAAATGAAACATTATGGAAAAACGAGCGAATTATATTTACCATGGACTTTTAATATAAATACTTTACAAGAGTTTATATTACATAGCAAAAATGATTATCGTTATAGTGAGTTTTTAAGTTGTTTTAATTTTGTGTTTGGTAATGGAGTACCATTTTGTTTAGAGTTCTATCTTTCTATTAATAGAGCCAAAAGTAAGTTTTTAATAAGTGGCGTATTTGATGATGAAGCTCATATAACTAAAAATTATAATAATGCTAGAGTTATTAGTGAAAGTGAAAATTTATATGACCTAATGGAACTATTTGTAACAGATTTTGATACATATGTTAAAGATAAATCAGGTTATTTAAGAGGAAATACGATATTTGGTAACAATAGAACCCAAGAATACGCTAATAATGCACGTAATATTTTTGAACTTGCCCGTCGTATGACTAATAAATTTGAAGATAAAGAAGAAATTTAAAAAACTTTATCTTTTTTCTTGACATTAACCTAAGGTAATACTCTATAATGAATGCGTAAGGAGGAGAAATATGTTAATTAATGAGGTTCAATATAAAGTGGGTTTAACCAAAAAAAGTATTCGCTATTATGAGGGCGAAGGATTATTAAGACCTAAAAGAAATCATAATAATGACTACCGAGAATATGATGAAAAAGATTTACAAGATTTAAAATTAATAAAATTTTTACGAAATTTAAACGTTCCTGTGAGTGATATTAAAAAACTAAAAGATGGAAGTCTTTCTTTAAAAGAATGTATGGAAGAAAGAATTAGAATAATTGAAAATGCCGAAAAAGAATTTAGTAAAATTAAAGATATGTGTCATGAAATAGTTTCATCAAACATTGATTTTAATAATTTAAATATTGATAAATATTCTGAAGAAATGAATGTTTTAAATAAAAGAGGTGTAACATTGAAAGATTATAAAAAAATAGACCAAAGAAAAATTTTAGGAGCATGTCTATCAAGTTTAACATTTAGTATTTTCTTTATCTTTTTTATCATTTTATTTACGGTTCTTCTTTTTACCGAGGATAGTTTTCCATTTATACTCTATATCATTTTATGTGCTATGTTTGGTTTTCCTATTTTAGGAATTGCCATTAATTTAGTAAAAAGAATTAAAGAAATTAAAGGAGGCGAAGAAAATGAAGCTAGTAAATATTGATTATTTACCCAATGAAGAAATTACAGAAGTTTTAGGATTAGTAAAGGGTACCGTAGTCCAATCTAAAAACCTTGGCCGTGATTTCATGGCAGGTATGAAAACCATTGTGGGTGGTGAAATCACTGGTTACACAGAAATGCTTATAACAGCCAGACAAATAGCCACCAAAAGAATGGTAGATGAAGCCGAAAGTCTAGGAGCAGATGCTGTAATAAATATCAGATATGGTTCATCATCAGTTATGAATGGTGCAGCTGAAGTTATAGCATATGGTACAGCAGTGAAAACAAAAAGCGTTAAATAGCGCTTTTTCTTTTACCTAAAAACCCAACTAAACTAAAAGTCGATTTTTTATTTCACATTTTATAGTATAATTAGTTTGAGGCGATAATTATGGATAATAATAAAATAGGTAAATTCATTGCAAAACTTAGGAAAGAAAAGAATTTAACCCAACAACAATTAGGTGATAAGTTATTTGTAACAGATAAAGCTGTTAGCAAATGGGAGCGAGGATTAAGTTTGCCGGACATAACTATTCTTGAAAAATTAGCGATTGAATTAGACACAGATATTTATAGTATTTTGCAAGTTGAAAACAGGAATAATGTAGATGTAAGTCAAGTTTTAAATAAAGAAAGAATAAAAATAAAAAAACAACTATATAAGAAAGTATTAACAAATATACTACCAATTATTATTTTAAATTTTATAGTTTTGTTTAAACTCATCCCGTTTGGATATGAAATAGTTCCTGTTAGATATGATCACACAAAAAACAAATTAATTAATTTAGGAGTCCCCAAATTTTCATTTTTATATGAGAATAATCAAGACAGCTATTCTTACAAAAGTTTTAGAGGAAAAAATATTTTAAAAAATGAATTAAAAAGCTTTGTAAATACATTAGAACATATTTCGTGTAATAATACTACATATTACTATGATACTACAAATGACATAACCATTATTGATTACTATGTTAAAGAAAGATCATTTTATAATTCTATTTCGTATAATGTTAGAAATGGAAATTACTGTAATTATATGGAAATTACCGATTACACTAAAGCCTTAGGCGAATTAAACTCTTATCATACTTTATATGCGGAAGAATCCAATTTAATAGTTAATTTTTTCCCTAGATTACAAATTAAAGATACACACAATGAATGGACAGCATCCTTAGATATATATTATCATGATACTAAAACCAAAAAAATAATTGAAATGTCAACAGGCACATTTAAAATCATAAATGATGAATTAATTTATTATAGAAATAAAATAAATATTCAAGATCCTAAAATTAATATTCCCAATATTTCCACATTTGTTATCAAAAACAAAAAACTTATATTAAAGGAAAATTATTTAAGCGAATACAAAAAAGGAATAATTTTGAAATGAGGAGGAGAACATGAAAAGAATACTTAATATAATTAAAGAAAATTTTCTTATAATAAATATCATTACTATTATTATTAATATTTTACTATTTTTCATATTAGATTTTATAGGTTTAAGGTTTAGATTATGGGCAATAATTACGATAATTATCTTCCTTTTAATTAATTCAGTATTTGGTATTTCACTCGAAATATATAAATCTAGTGATAAAAAAGGACTTGTTATTAGATCTATTATAAATTTTATTTTTTTAATACTTCTTGTTATAATCTATATGCCCATACTATGTTATGATGGCACCCTCATTTGGCGAACAGAACATACTACAATTCTTGATAATAAACGATTTGTAGTAAATGTTTCTAAAGGCAAAAATGTTGATGCTGACTTTTACGAATATCATAATCTTTTTTTGATGGGAACAACAATAAAAGTTCATGGTTATTTTGGTAAAGGTGATTTCGACCCTTTTAATTGTCCAGATGCTCCCAATGAAGTTAAATACACATATTATGATAGTGAATCTAAGAGAATATCTGAAAAAATAGTAGATTATATTAAAGATGAAAAAGGTAGAGTAATAGATAAATCAATTCAAAAAATTGACTTTGATAAATCTATTGAGTATAACCCAAATTATAATTATCAATTGCCAGAGAATGAAGAGGTTTTATACGAAAAAAGATTTAAAGATACAATTTTAAGATTTACGAAAGTTGATAATACATTAGGACAAAGAATGTTAGTTCATGTTTTAAGAAGTAAAGATAATGGAGAAAATTATTTTTCAATATCAGATAATTATATAGAAGTGAGTAATGAAGCGCAATTTATTTTCTTAAATGATAATCTAGGCTTTGCAACATATGATAATAAAATATATTTAGATCAAAATAGAGGGCTATTAGTTACTACAGATAGTGGCAAAAATTTCACTACTGCCAATTTTCAATATCAAAAGAATAATGTATATTACTTAAGCATATCAAGTTTACCATACTATGATAACGAAATTTTAAAAATAAAATGTAAAGTCTATGAAAATAAATATGAAAGTCAAGAATTGATATTTATTAGTAAAGATAGTGGACTTAATTGGATTTTAGAAAACGAATAAATATAACAATAAACTATCAATTAAAAAAAGAGAAATTGCATATCATTTTACAGGAAAGTATAAGGGACAATATGTGAGCCAGATTTAACTATTGATGTTTTTTTGATAAGAAATAGCAAAGATTGTTTACTTACTTATAATACTAATAATTTATATTTTGATAAAGCACTATTACTAGTGTTTTTCTTTAAAATAATAGGTAATGAGTAAATATAAAAAGCCCCATAATATTGGGGCAAATCAACTTAATGGTGCTGAATGACTGAATTGAACAGTCCTCTGAT
>CAYMVR010000037.1:0-7910 GCA_964393945.1 uncultured Muribaculaceae bacterium
TAGATAGAGAAACATCAGGTATAGTTTTATTTGCTAAAAAAGAAGATGTAAAGAAAGCTTTACAAAGTAAATGGAATCAAATTACAAAAAGAGAATATATAGCAATTGTTGAAGGACATTTGATTAATAAAAAAGGAGTTATAAAAGAGTATCTACTCGAAGATAAAACGCATAGAGTTTATGCATCTCATAAAAAAATTGGAGAATATGCTGAGACTAGTTATGAAGTAATAAATGAAAATAAAAAAACTAGTACTTTAAGATGTATTATTAAAACAGGAAAAAAGAATCAAATAAGAGTAGGACTATCTAATTTAGGTCATCCGATAGTGGGAGATAAAAAATATGGTAGCAAAACTAATTATTTTAAGAGGATGGCTTTACATGCATCTAGATTAGAACTTAAGTTTAATAATAAAACATATGAATTTATTAGTGAGATTCCAAAAGAACTAAAAATAAATTAAAAAATACTTGACTATAACCTTGGGTTAAGGATTATACTTAAGTTAGTGAGGAGGAAAAGTGTTATGTTGAAAGTAGAAAATGTAACAAAATATTATGGAGATATTTTAGCCGTTGATGATTTATCTTTTACTATAAATGATGGTGAAATATTTGGACTTTTAGGTGTAAATGGTGCTGGTAAAACAACAACATTTAGAATGATTATGGGACTTTTACAACCAACTAAAGGACATATTACGATAAATGGTAAAGAAGTAGATTATAATATGGCCGAAAAAATAGGATTTTTAACGGAAGAAAGAAGTTTACTTACAAAATTAACTGTTTTAGAACAAGTTATTTATTATGGTACTTTAAAGGGAATGAAGGAAAGGGACATTTTGAGTAAACTTGATTATTGGTTAGATAGATTTGGAGTAAGTGAATATAAGACGCGAAAAATAAAAGAGCTTAGTAAAGGAAATCAACAAAAGATTCAATTTATTACGGCAATAATTCATGAGCCAGATCTACTTGTACTTGATGAACCCTTTACAGGTTTAGATCCTATTAATGTTGAGCTATTCATGAGTGTAATTAGAGAGTTTAAAGAAAAAGGAAAGATGATAATTTTTTCTAGTCATAGAATGGAACATGTAGAATTGTTTTGTGAGAAATTGGTTATTTTAAAAAAGGGTAAGGCAGTTTTAAGTGGATCTTTAAAAGAAATAAAAAAGAATTATCGAAAAAAGATGATTCGTTTAGTTGCAGATATTAGAAGTGAGACTCTAAAAAAAATACCTGGAGTTATAGAAGTCGCAGAAGAAAACTTAGAGCGCGTTGTTAAAATTGAAAGTGAAGAATATATAGATGAAGTCTTTAAAGAAGTTAAAAAATGCGAACATGTTTCAAAATTTGTAGTAGAAGATGCATCTTTAAATGAAATTTTCTTAAATATTGTGGGTGAAGCTTATGAAAAGTAAATTTGGATATTTATTAAAGTATAGTTTAAAAAAGAAAATTGATACTAAATGGTTTAAAGTAGTTAATATTTTATTATGTATATTATTAATTTTCTTAATTAATATGGATTATGTTATTGAAATGTTTGGAGGAGGATTTAATGAAAAAGATAAGATTTATGTTGTAGATAATACAAATAATTATGATTCTTTTGCTAAATATTTAAGTACTTATTATGAACAAATTTTAGAAGATGAGGTTGATGTAGTTCTTGATAATAAATCATTAGATAAGAAAGATGAATTAGAAGAAAATAATAGTATTATAGTTATTTTAAATAATAATAGTAATGAATACTTATCGAGTGAAATTATTTCATATGATACAGTATCTAGATCTACTTATGAAGTTATTGGACAAGCTCTTAATTCTTTGAAAAGTGAAATTGTTTTAAAAACAAGTGGACTGTCAAGTGAAGAAATAGCCAAATTAACAAGTAATGTAACAATTAAAGAAACAGTTTTAAATGCAAGTGCTAAAGATAATCAAACAAAGGAAATGCTTAGTTCGGTTATTACAACAATAGTAATTGTGCCATTTTTTGTTTTAATTGTATCAATGGTACAAATGTTAGGCGCAGAAATAAATGATGAAAAATCTAGTAGGGGTATGGAAATTATTATTTCATCAGTTCCTGCTAAAATGCATTTTTTAAGTAAAGTTCTTTCTTCGCTTAGTTTTGTATTAATTCAAGGAGCCTTATTATTTGGTTATGCATTTTTAGGAATTATTATTAGAGAAGTATTTAGTGTTAGTGGAGCAAGCGCTGGGGTAGGTGGAATGATTAGTGAACTTATAACTATGCTTCGTAGTGCTGGAATATTTACTTTATTATTAAAGGGATGTATTCCTCTTGTAATTTTATTCCTTGCAAGTTTTGCAGCTTATGCGATTGTTTCTGCAACCCTTGCTAGTATGACAACTAATATTGAAGACTTTCAACAATTGCAAACGCCTTTAATGATTCTTATGATGGTAGGCTATTATGTTGCACTTATGGCTGTAGTATTTGATGGTTCAATATTTATTACAATACTTGCTTATGTGCCACTTTTGTCAGTTCTTATTGCACCAACATTATTTTTACTTGGAGAAATGAGTTTAATATCGTTATGTGCTACAACATTAGTTACTTGTGTTTTAACAATAGTTTTATATCATTATGGCCTTAAGATTTACAAAGTAGGAATTCTTAATTATTCTTCAAGTAAACTATGGGGTAAAATGTTTAAATCTTTAAAAAATAAAAATTAAAAAATTAGCGATTTGCTAATTTTTATTTTGTAATTTTTGAATTGTTTTAGTTATTTCACTATTTTTGATATTTTCAATTTTATACCAACCACATTTTGTCATTTCAGTGTATACTTCAAATTGCATTTTAAGTATTTCATCAAGGCAATTATAAAGAACATCATGTATTTGCTTGTTACTTGCTTCTTGTGTTCCATGAACATATACTTCGCATGTTCCTTTTAGAAGAAGCAAAATATTTTCCATTACAATTTTATCCTTCATTACTTATGTCCTCCATTACTTTTAATAACTTTTTTTCTAGACTTTGATGTTTTTTGGCAAGTTTTTGAATGAAAGATTGCAATTTGGTATCTTCAACTGCATTACTGAAATTGTCAAAAATAGTATTTAAATTTTTTTCATGTCCGATTGCATCTTCCATATATAATAATTCTTTTTGAGTCATTATATTTTCCTCCTTTATTATTAGTTTTAACAAAATAAATTATTTTAAACCACTTAATTGACAATAAAAATAATAGATGTTAAAATCTTAGATACGAAATGAGGATATTATTATGGGAATACTTAAAAGTTTTTTTAATCATAAACGTGAAGTTAAAATGAGAATTGAACAATTAGAAGCTTTAAATAAAATAATAGATAGTAGGACAAGTGAAGTGTCTCGTTTAAATGACGAAGTTAATGACCTTAAAATGAGAGTTGCTGAAATTAGGACAAAATATCCATTGCTTGATGAAGAAGAAGCAATAAGAGAGTATTATAATAGTTTGCTCGATGAAAATGAGAGATTAGAAATAGAAAATTTTGGCTTAACTTTGGATTTGGCAAGTAAAAATAGAGAAATGGCGGAATTAGCGATTAAATTGGGTTTGCTTTTAGATATGGATAATACTCATAAAGCTAAAAAGGAATTAATAAGAGAAAGAGCATATTTAGAAGAGTATTCAAAAAGTCATATAAAGGTTGAAGATATATTGTTTGTAGCTTATCCCATATCATATGATTTAAGTTCAATTATAGTAGCACCTTTTATATTTAAAGAAGATGTAGAGTTAAGTGATAGTGAATCACATTTAGGCAAAATTTATATTAGTGTTGATAAAAGTAGAACAGTAGGATTTTGTAATAATTTTGCTGAGTCTTTTTCTAGGAAATTAAAAAAAAGATTTTTAGTAAATACCGATCCTTGTTTGTGGTTTCATTATGCAGATATATGTGTTACAGTTGGTGATGATAGTTATTTAAATGGTTTTGTATCCTTACATCAGATTAATAAAGTTTTAAATGACTATATGGCAAATTATAAAGTACTTTGTAATGATGTAGGAGATATAGTCGTAAGAAAAAGAAAAAATAAGAATTTGGAATAACTCTTATTTATTATATGTGTTTACTAAATTAGTAAAAATTTCTTGGAGATTTTTTAAACCTTCTTCAGTTTCGGCTTCACAACGCATTGTGATATTAGGACCAGTATTACTAGCGCGTACTAAAGCCCATCCAGTTTTAAAAGTAACTCTAACACCATCAATGGCATTGATTACCCAATTTTGTGATTCACAGAATTCTTTAATGCCTTTTATTACATCAAATTTAGTTTCATCCTTACTTGGAAATTTTATTTCAGGAGTGCTATAGTATTTTGGAATATCACTTAAAAGTTCACTTAAGGATTTATTAGTTTTACTTAAAATTTCAATCAAACGAAGTCCCGCGTATATACCACTTCCAACATCCGCAATTTTATCTCTAAAGAATAAATGTCCTGAATATTCTCCTCCAAAAGGTAAATTGTCTTCCTTAACTTTAGCTTCGGTGTAACTTGCGCCAGTTCGGTAACATAAAGGTGTTCCGCCTAAACGCTTTATTTCATCTTCTAAGGCTTTGGAGCATTTTACGTCGTAAAGGAAAGTTTTATTTTTAACATTTCCAATAATATCTCTTATAATTAAAATCATAAAATTATCAATAGGGACCATTTGACCTAATTCATTAACTATGCCTACACGATCGCCATCACCATCAAAAGCAATACCGACATCAGCTTTTTCTTTTAATACCTCTTGCTTTAGAAAGACAAGATTTTCTTCAACATTAGGATCGGGGTGATGATTAGGAAAATGACCATCATTCTCTTCAAATATTATTTCAAAATCAACATTTATTTTTTCAAATATCTTTCTGGCAATAATAGAAGTAGTGCCATTACCAATATCAATAATGACTTTTCTTTTTCTTCTTCCAAGTTCAATTCCATATCTTAAAAATTCAACATATTTATCAGTAATATTTCCACTTGATACAGTACCAGCACCAGTTAAAAATTTTCCGGCGAAAGTATAGTTTTTAAAGTCTTCAATTTGACTACCACGTGCATTAGCAAGATTGTCAAAAGAAAATTTAAAGCCATTATCGTCTTTAGGATTGTGACTTGCTGTAACCATAATTCCATATATATTATGTAAGTATCTTGCATAGTAATGCATTGGAGTAGTAGTAAGACCATAATTGTAAACGTTTAGACCACTATCGGTGATGCCTTTTGTTAAATAAGCTGCGAGGGCAGGACTAGATAGGCGATTGTCATGAGAAACGATACAGGTTGTTTGATTTAGCTTCTCTTTTAAATAACTACCATAACTTCGACCTATAGTGTAGGCGATTGATTCGTTGATTGTTTCAGGGTAAGTACCTCTAATATCATACTCTCTAAAAATACTAGGATTCATTTTATAACCTCTTTCTATTATTTATATAATAACACAAATTTAAGTATTTTAGAAGTTTGTTTTTATTAATTGCACAATATTGTTTATTATGGTATAATTAAGTAGATTTTAGGAGTTTTTTTCCTTATGCAAACGAAAGTGGGTTAAGTTATGATAGATAAAGAGACTATTAAAACAGATTTACTAGCGATTATTAAAGAAGCACAAAATTTACCAGATGAGTATTTAGAGGTCGTTCCTGGTACAGATATTAAGGTTTTAAGTGGAAAAGTAAGAGAATTTAGAAGACTTGCTGATAATTATTATCAATTAGAATTTAATCAATTAGTGCAAGAAGATACTGATACAGTAACGCCGGTTTATAATTTGCTTATAACTGAAATTCAAGAGGAAATGCATGAATACTTTGCAAGTGAGGCTTACCAATTTATTGAAGGTGTAACTCCAGAACTAGAGCGTTTTAAAGTTTTAACTAAGAGTCTTGCAACTGTAAATAAATCTTATGAAATGACAACTAGAGATTTAGAATCTTTATTTAAAAAAGTGGGTAGTGGTGAAGACTGGCAAAAGAAAATTGATGAAAAAAGTGCAGAAGTAAAACGCTTAGGTGAGAATGCAAATATTTTAAAAGAACAATTGTTACTTGCTAAGAAAAATGTAAATGAGACTTTACTTTCTTATGTTGAAAAAGAAATGGCAAGAATTCGCGATAATATGGTTAAGACATCAAAGAATTCGGCTAAAGCTTTGAGTGTTGATGATAGAACTTTTATTTTAGCAACTGATAAAACAGAATATGATAGCTTATACTTATTATCCCAAATGCTTAAGGTTGCTAATGCTAAAGATACTTTAGACGATTTTGTTATTGCAAATGATTTTATGATTGTGACAAAAGATCAAGAAGAGGCTTTAAAAGCAGTGCTTCCAAATATAACTTTATTTGATTATATTAAAAACCCTAGTAAAGTGGGTCCAAAAGAAGTTAATGAAAAATTATTATCTCGAATTAGAGAGATAGCAAAAACTGTTCAAACCTCTATGTCTAAAGGAAAAAGAGAAGCACAGGATGATAGTGATTTAATTATTGGAAATGAAGATTTAAGTATTCTTATTACTTTATTAGAGAAGGCTAATGCTAGTGATGAAGAATTATTTCAAGTTTGGGGTGGGGCTGCTTATGTTAGAAGAGAAGATTTGCCTTTATTTCAACAAACAATTAAAAAAGTTCCATTATTAGAAGATTTAAATCCAGATAATAAAAAGAAAATGGAAAATAAAAAACTTATTGTTAGTTTAAATGATTATTTAGATAGTTTAGCGGATAAAGCATTAAATCATACAGGCGTTGCTAATTTACCAATAAAAGCTACAAAACCGATTGGTAATAGGGCTTGGATAGTTGCAGATAGTGATCTTGAAGAAGCAGATAGAATAGTAGACATTATTAAGTTACTTATGGAAGAAAATAAAAAAGATAATTTAGTTGGTGTTTGGGGAATGGCTAATGTAAGTTTTGAAGCTATTTCAAAATTTAAAACACTTGCTAATTCTACTAAATTCTTAGGGGATAGTGTTCCTAATATTTCAGAAAATGAAGCAGAGATGAAAAAGGTTCACGAGGCTTTAAGAGATCTTATACGTAAAGCTAAAGAAACACCAGATGGTAAGATGGCTTCAAATGGTTTGGTTTTAGAAAGCGATTTAGAGACATATAAATTATTAGAAAATAAATATAAAATTTTAGAGGCTGCTAAGGCTAGTGATGACTTGGTTCCGGTTCTAGGTGGAGTTCAAGTTGATTCACAATATGCTTCTAAATATGCAGAGATTGAAAAGAAATTAAAGGAGAAATTAGAGCCAGAAAAATTATCTGAAAATGATAAAGAATTAGAAATGTTTGAAGCAGGACTTGCTGAACTTGATAAAAAGCCAAGTCTTGATGGTAAACAACAATTAGTTAAGAGAACGTATGAGGCTTTAATTGATATTTTAAAAAGAGCAAAAACTAGTGCAAATTTGGTATCAGTTGGAGATATTAAAGTAGATGCTCAAGACGAGGATTCTTATAAGAAACTTAAATCTGAATTAGAGGAATTGTTACAACCCGAAAATACACTTGCAAATAATGAAAAAGAAATTGCGAATGTAAAAGCGGAAATTCAAGAATTAGAAGAAAAAGCTAAGAAATCAAAACGTGGTAAAATGGCCGAAAATGGTAAAGTTTTACAACGTGATTTAAAACGTTATAATCAACTTTTAGATAAATTAAAATATTTAGAAGAAGCACGTACAAGTAATAATTTAGTATCAGTTAATGGGGTTATGATTGATAAAGATCATAAAGATGATTATTTAAAAGTTGATAAAAAAGTAAATAAGAAAAGAAAAAGAATTTTAGGTGTTAGAAAATTACTTAAAAAAGGTAAAGAATTCTTTAAGAAACATTGG
>CAYMVR010000038.1:0-7764 GCA_964393945.1 uncultured Muribaculaceae bacterium
AATATTCTTTTTCTTATCTTTTTTTATAGTTTCTAATTTCATTATTTATCCCTTCCTCGAGTTCTAAATAATGAGGCCTCAATTATATTAGAAATTTATCATTTATATAAATATTATACAACATATAAGTAGTAGAGTCAACACAATCTATTAATTGTATGACATAATTTATATAGAATGGTGGACAAATATGAAAATAACTAATATAAAAGAAATAAGAGAAGATCATGACTTAAATCAAAAAGATGTTGCTAAAATTCTTGGCATGAGGCAACAACAATATTCGAGATATGAAAATGGAACTCAATCATTTCCCATAGAGCATCTAGACAAATTAGCCAACTATTACAATACATCAATAGACTATCTTGTAGGAAGAACAGATGAGCGAAAACCCTATCCTAAAAGTATATTAAAATAAACTTCATAAAAACATGAAGTTATTTTTTTAAAAAGAAAAAAGCACTAAGTGCTTAATCTATATCAATAAATTTTTTAGAAGTTACTTCGCCTTTTTTAGGAGCGATTACTTTTAAAGTACCATCTTTAAATTCAGCTTTAATTTTATCTTCTTCAAGATCACCTAAATAGAAAGAACGAGATAATTTTCCATAAAATCTTTCACGACGAATATAATTTTTATCTTCATCTTCCTCATTATTAGTTTTTTCAGCATTAATTATTAAATTGCCTTTATGATATTCAATTTTGATATCCTCTTTATTATATCCAGGAACATCCATTTCCAAACAATATGCATCATCTTTTTCATAAATATCGCATTTCATTTTTGGTTCACTTTCTATTAGATTATCAAACATATCATCTAAAAAAATTCTTTTTGGTAACATACTACCATCTTCCTTTCATGATTTAACTATACCACTATTATTAGCACTTGTCAACATCAAGTGCTAATTTATTATTTATTATATGTAAAAAAATGAAAAATATACAAAAAAAGAAGTTATTTCACTTCTTTAAATAATTTGCTTATTTCTTTAGCTCTAGAATAAATCATAAATAAATTACATATTTCAAGTATTGAAGATAATATAATAAAAATACCGGTAACTTCAATTATATCCATAGATGCTAAAGGATTAATAGCTACAAAAACACCAAAGATAGCTAAAATAATACTTGTTATTAAAACTACTAACCAGCCATCATATCCATATTTTTTTAGTTTAAAAGCTTCTAACACTTTAAAAATAGAGACAATAATTAAATAAATTCCAAGTGCAAAAGTAAGTATTTTAATTATCTTAAAAGGATTAAGCATAATTAAAATTCCAATAATAATCGTTAGAATACCATTAAATATTTTATAACCAAATATTGGGGCATTCTTTCTTAAGAAAAATTCTCCTATTCCAAACATTCCAAAAACAAGAAAATAAATTCCAATAATAATACCAACAGTTTTAGCAGCTATTAATGGATTCATATAAATAATAACTCCAAATATTAAAAACAAAATTTGCAGAATTATATTCCCTAAAATTACATTCTTAAAATCCCCTTTTAATTGATTTATTAGTGTTCCAACACTCTTCTTACTCATAATAAATTCCTCCTAATTATATTTTACCATATTTTAATTTCTAGTCAACAACCATTTGTAGACAAAATATTATAATTATGCTATAATAAACCCCAATTAAAGGGGGAATATATATGCACATAAAAGAATTAACAATTGCAGAATTCGATACATTTGCTAAAAATCACCCGCTTGGATCACATTATCAAAGTTCTAACTATGCTATACTAATGGCAGAATTAGGTTACGATTATGAATTTATTGGCTATGTAGATGAATTAGGTATAATTAAAGCCGCAGCTTTAATACTTATAAAAAAGATTAATTTTCATCACAAATTTGGATATTCGCCAAAAGGTTTTTTAATTGATTATTTTGATTATGATTTAATAAAATCATTTTGTGAAGCATTAAAAAATTATTACAAAAAAAGACTAGTATTCCTTAAAATAAATCCCGAGATAGCCATAGGAGAAATAAATAAAAAAAGTAAATTAACCAATTATAACCAAAATATAATTATTAGAGATTACTTAAAAGAAATAGGATTTACTAAATTAAAAGACAACATATACTTTGAATCATTATTTCCAAGATTTAATGGAATCATAAATATGGAAGAATACGACATAAAAAAAGTAAACAAAAATACCAGAAATAATATTCGTAAAGCCGAAAAAAGAGGACTTACAATAGAAAAAATAGATCGTTCTGGTATAGATATATTATTTGATTTTATTAAAAGAAAAAATTGTGGTAATGAATATTACTACAAAAACTATTATAATATTTTTGAAAAAAATAATGCTAGTGATATATTCCTAGTAAAAATTGATTATGAAAAATATTTAATAAACTGTAAAGAAGAATATGATAAAGAATTACAAAAGAATTCTGAATTAGCAGAAGAATTAATTAAAAACGCAAGTAATGTTATTATAAATAGTAAAATGAACTCTGATAAAGCACTATTATCATATAAAAATAATATAGAAATCGCAACAGCAGGATTAAGAGAAAATAAAACTACTTACATTGCAGGTGCATTTATAATAAAATACAACAATCGTATAAATATAATCACAAGTGGAATAAATCCAGCATATAAAAACTTCAATGCTAATTACTTTTTGCATAATGAATTAATAAAATATTATAAAAATGATTTCAAATATATCGATTTAAATGGATTAACAGGAGATTTCAGCAAAACTAACCCTTATAAAGGATTAAATGATTTTAAATTAGGATACAATCCTCACATATATGAATTTATTGGAGAATTCGATTTAGTCTTAAATGATAAAGCTTATAATCAATTAATCAAAAATGGTTCTATAGCAAATATTTATAATCAATTAAAAGAGAAAGGTAATTAAGATTTTTTACCTTTCTTTTTATTTTTTTGATTATTATTATCAGTTGTTCTTCTCTTATCAATGGACTTAACAATTGGTTCTTTATAATATTCTTGTTTAAAAGTATTATTATCAATTTTCAACTTTCGTTTCAATTCCATTTTCCGTTCTTTTTCTAACTGCTCTTTTTTAGGATCTTTCTTTTTACTTTCACTCATTTTGCTAGCGGTATTTTTAATAGCAGTCAACTTTGTAATTTTTAAAATATCTCGGCAAATAATATATAATGCTGGAATTAAAATAAATAGTAACCAACCAATTTTAGAAGCAAGAAGCATTTGGATTCTTCCTAACTGTGGAATTTTAAAAATAACTTTTCCAATAATATTACTATACTTTGCACATGCTTGATCTGCAACCGGATTAAAATCACCTTGTGTTGTATAGCAAACTTTTCCCTCTTCATCTTGCGTTATTCCAACAATCCTGTGAGTAAGGGTCATCCCTGGAGATAATAAACTAGTAGAAACGAATGTAATAATATCTCCTACTTGTAAATCCTGAGGGCTATCTACTTTAACATTAATAATAGCGTCATAAACTTTTAAAGTGGGCGTCATAGAAGGACTAGCAATAGTATAAATGGAAAATTTAGGCTCATAACCAGCACCCTTTGAAGCATATATCTTAGTAGCAATAAAATAATATAACAAAAAAGCAGCAGCAAGTAACAATATACAGAATAATGCCCAAGAAAGAACTTTACCAATTAAATGAATTATTTTTCCAAATGATAATTTACTATCGCTCACCTTAAGCCACTCCTATTCTCTATTCTTATTTTATTATAGCTTATAAACATATAAAATACAAGTCAATTTTATTAATTTATCATAAAGAAAAAAGGACTATTTTAGTCCTTTAAGAAATCATCTAAACCAGTATTTTGATTTTTAATATCAACAAATCCAATTGTAATTTTAGAATGATAACTCTTTCCTTGATCTTCAGGTTGAGGAACATTCAAATTCTTAAGTCTGAAAGTCAAAGTAAATGTTTGAGTTTGTCCTGCAGGTATAACTATACCCTTTGAATCAGCACCAGCATATACAATACCATTTTTCTTTAATACTGGAGTTTCACTAACAACAACATTATCACCCATTTTTAAGCTATAAACAAAATTATTTGTTGTAAATTGTTGTTCAACTGGAATATCTTTATTAACATCAATAAATCCAATCTTATAAACTATAGATGTATTAGCTTTATTTGTTATAGTGAATGTTTGAGTTCCAACCCAATCTCCTCCACCTTCAGGTAAATTAATATTTCTTTCATCTATATCATTATGATATTCAACAACTAAAGAATTTTCATTAATCTCTATTGAAGGATCTGGTGGATTAGGTTTACTATCATCAATATCGCAGTGATAATCACATACACCATCACCATCAGTATCACAATTCTTATCGCAAGTACCATCACCAGTAGTGTCACAGTTTACATTACACTTGCCGTCACCTGTAGTATCGCAATTTAAATCACATTTACCATCATTATTAGTGTCACAATTTAAGTCGCATTTGCCATCATTATTACTATCACAATTTTTGTCACACTTACCATCATTGTTAGTATCGCAATTTAAGTCACATACACCATCTTTGTTAGTATCACAATTTAAGTCACATTTACCATCATTATTGGTGTCGCAATTATAATCGCACTTACCATCTTTGTTAGTATCACAATTTTTGTCACACTTACCATCTTTATCAGTATCACAATTAACATCACATTTACCGTCATTGTTAGTGTCACAGTTTAAATCACATTTGCCATCTTTATTGGTATCGCAGTTTAAATCACACTTACCATCTTTATCAGTATCGCAATTTAAATCGCATTTACCATCATTATTAGTGTCGCAATCTTTTACACATGTATCGTTACCAGGAACATCACAATTAACATCACATTTGCCATCACCATTGGTGTCGCAATTCTTGTCACATTTGCCATCACCATTAGTATCACAATTTAAATCACAAATACCATCACCTGTAGTGTCACAATTTCTGTCACATTTACCATCATTGTTAGTGTCACAATTTAAATCACATTTGCCGTCACCATTAGTGTCGCAATTCTTATCACATTTACCGTCATTATTGGTATCACAGTTTAAATCGCACTTACCATCTTTATCAGTATCGCAATTAAGTGTACAGCCATCTTTATCACCACCTGGATCACTTAAATTAGTATCTGGCTTTCCATCTCCATCAGTGTCACAATCTTTATCACATTTTTTGTCTCCGTCAGTATCAACATTTACATCTGGTTTTCCATCACCATTAGTGTCACAATTAAGATCACATAATTTATCTTTATCAGCATTCATGCAATTTATATCACAGATTTTATCATGATTTTCATCTTCATAATAACAATTTAAATCACATACTCCAGTATTAGTAAAATCTAAGTTTACATCTGGTCTTCCATCACCATCAATATCTAGATTCATATCTGGAACTCCATCACCATTAGTATCTTTATTTACTTTATTAATATCTGGAATTCTATCTCCGTTAGTATCTATATTAAAATGAGCCTTTAAATCACCATTATAATCGATATTAATTAAATACTCTTTTCCATCAGCACCAATAACTTTACAATTAATATCGCAAAGACCATCACCATTAATATCAACATTAGTATCAGGTACTCCATCTTTATTAGTGTCACAATTAAGGGTACATTCACCATCTACATCAGAATAAGCAAAATAAAGTCCTAATAACGTAATCAATAATATTAAAATACATAATATAATTATTATTATCGTTTTCTTTCTATCTTCTTTTCTTTCCTCTTCTAATAAAGCATATTGCTCTTGTAAATTTTGGTTTTCCATAAAGACTACGCTCCCTACTATCTAAAAGTATATCATAACCCCAAACTATTCGCAAGTAGCAAAAGAGAAAAAATAAACAAAAAATCGTTTTCAAAAAACGATTTTATTTTGCTAAAACTACTTTAACATTAGCAGAAAATACTTTATTCATATTATGATTTTGATCAAATCCCGTATCCTTATATAAGATTTCTAAAGAATAAGTAAAAGGTTTTGAAATATCAACAGTTTTACTTATTTCTGCTAACGTATTACTTCCTACATTTAACTCCAATAAATCACCAGTTTTAATTATATCACTACCTTCTTTTAATGTATAAACAAGTTCTTCAGCATTTACTTCACAATTATTATCATCAGTTTTATTTACACACTTAGTAAAAGGATTATCAGTTTCATTTATAATAAGTTGAATTGCATATTTAACACTCTTTTGATTTTCAGTAGGAGTAATTGTAACAGTAAATATTTTAGACTTACGAGCTGAAGCAGTTCCAGGTATTGCATTTTCTAAAACAATTGAACTATCACCTGCATCATAAGCAACATGAATTAAATCAGATGTGCTAACATCAACTTTCCCACCACTGCCATTTATATCAACATCAGAAGTAAAAAAAGCAAATGATACTCCAATAATAGAAATTAATACACATACCAATATTCCCAAATATATTTTCTTTTCCACAGAATGCATAAGCACTCCTCCTATCATAAACATAGTATCAAAGTTTAAAAATTATTTCAAGAGTTATTTAAAAAAGAAAGCAAAAAAAAATCTATCAAAGATAGATTTAATTTATTAGTCACCAGCTCCTGCAGCAACTACAGTTTGTACTGGAGCAGCAACAGTTCCTGTAATTTGAGCACTTATTGTTTTACCCATATTACCAGTACTTTCATCAGTGCCAGCATTAGGATACTCTACTACAAGATAATAAGTTTCAACTGCTTCATTAGTTTTAGAATTAAATGTTACATTAGTACCATCTTTAGCTAAAGTTACATCTGTAGCAGTTGCAGTTCCTTTCGTTAAAGTACCATTAGCTACAACTTCAGCACTATCTAAACCAGTAATTGTACAATCATTTGGTGTAGCGCTATCAGCAGCACCAGCAACAGTATAATAATAAAGTGTTTGACCAGGTACTGAAGTACTATCTTCATGTTCTTTACATACTGGGTCAGTTATTGAAGCTACTTTATAAACTTTATAATTTAAATCAGTATCAGTAGAATTAGTATAAGTTAATTTTAATTGATAACTTAAATTATAATTATTAGTAGAATTATCAGTATCAGCTTTAGTAGCTTTAAGTGTTACTCCAGAATAACCAACTCCACCTGGGTATTTCAAATAAGATTTGCCTTCAGCAGAACCGATAGTTAAAGTAGCACCAGCAACATCAGCAGTAGTTACATCAACCTTTCCACTTGTACCAGTAGATGTACTAGTAGCAGTGAAGTATGCGAATGTAGCACCTACAACAGCAACTAATAATGTAGCAACAGCAATAACAGTTAATAATACAGTATTTTTCTTTTCCATCTTTTTTCTCTCCTCCTTTACTATAAAAATCATAACAGAAAATCTAAATCATTTCAACCTTTTTTGCTAATTTTTACAAAAAAGTTTATATATAAAATAAATTATATAATTTAATAGGCACAATTTTTATAAATTATAACAAACAAAAAGTAAACGTATTGTGTTTACTCTTTTAAACTTTCAATTTCTTCTTTAGATAAACCAGTTAATTCCTGTATATCCTCTAATTTCATTCCTTTATTTAACATCTTTTTGGCAATTTCTTTTTCTCTTTCTTTTCTACCCTTTTCTATTCCTAATTCTTCTGACTCTGCTTTTCTAAATTCCTCTTTGTTGTAAAATAAGATACTGTCAAACTCTTCAGTTAATTCATCTATTTTAT
>CAYMVR010000039.1:0-7623 GCA_964393945.1 uncultured Muribaculaceae bacterium
TTAAAGGTAACTGTGGTAATATTGTTTACTTAATAAGTACCGAACTTGCCGCTCTAGAAGAAATATCCAAAATGTGTGGCGAAGTAAAATCTAAGGAAAAAGATAAAACTGCTTCAACTCCACTTGTTACAATTTCTGATTTACAAAAACTTAAATTATTTGAAGCCATTATTATCAGACTTCGTAAAAATCCTTTTAAGACTAAATTAGAACCAGATTTTAAAATGAATTGGGGAATGAATCGTGAAGAAGCAGTATACCCTGAAAGAGAAACTAAAAAAATAGAATTATTTGATGTTAAAAAATATGTAACAGAAGAAAAAAGAAAACAAATGATGAGCAACTTAGAAAATAATAATAACAACCCAAATGGAGCCAATCCATTTAGTAATAATTTTGGTAATCCATTTACTCCAGGTGGTGGTATGGCTAGTCCATTTAATCCAAATCCAATGGGACAACCTAATCAATTTTCGCCAAATGGCAATAATCCATTTGCTAAGAATAATGCCACTAATCCTTTTACACCAAGTGGTATGAATTCAAATATGGGAGCAAATAGACCTCCTGTACCAAATGGAACTAACCCTTACATGCCAAATACTGCTAGTCAATTTCCAAAAGATAATAATGTAGCAAGTCCAAATCTACCTATCAATAATAACTTGAATCCAAATAGCCCATTTAGTAACAATCCAATGTTTGATAGACCAATGAGTAGTTTATCAGATGCTGATATAGACGCCATGATGAAAGACATTGATCGTAGATTGAAGGAACTAGATGAAGAAGAAGCAAGACAAAAGGCCGAACTTGCTAAAAAACAAAATAATAATCAAGGGCCAATAAAAGAAAATCCTGTAATTGTAACACCAACTAGTGTGAATGAACAACCACCATTACCACAAACAAAGGATAGTCTTTTAGAAAAACCATTTGAAATGAATTTGAAAGAAGAGCCTATTGAGACTTTAGAACCACCAAAAGATGAACCAAAAGAATCAATTGAAACTAAAGAAGTCAATAAGCCAAAAATAAATGTTGATGCTGATAGTATAATAGTAAATGAAAATGTAATTACTGATGATGAATTTTTCGATGACTTTTTCAATGACAATGAATAGAGATAATCTATTCATTTTTTTGCAAAAAAATAGACTTTGTGCTATAATACAGGACGAACAGGGGGAATTATTATGAAAATTTTGACTAAAGCAACACATGGTTTAAAAGTATTAGTTTTATCGGATTTACATATTTTCAGTCAAAAAGATATAATTACAGTTGAAAATTTATTAGAAGAATTAAAGAATAACAATTATGATGCCATTTATTTAGTAGGAGACATTATTGATGCGACAAATATTCTAAATTGGGATAATGTAAGTGGAAGACTATTAGAATTAATGAGTTTTTTAGGTCATATTGCGCCAACTTACATTGTTTATGGAAGTCATGATTTAGCATACAGAACAACATCAAAGAAAAATCCATGGTTAAAAGATGAGGTAACATTTAAAGAAAGATTCTTAGACAAAATAGCGGGATTTAATGGGATAAATGTTTTAGAAAATGAAACTAAAACTTTGGATGCTAATAAAGAATATACTATAAGTGGAATCAACCCATCTTTAGATTATGCTATGACCACTCCTGATGGAAATAAAGAAATTTTATTAAAAGAAAAAGAACAATATGAATTTTTAAATAATTTAAATGCTAATCAAACAAATACTTTATTATGTCATTATCCTAACGCTGTTATGGACTTGTATGGTCATGGACTTTTACCAAATGTTAATTTAAGTGTAGCAGGTCATAATCATAATGGGTGCACTCAATTTAAATTTATTCCAGTTGAAGATGTCCTTGATTTATTTAAAAACTATCACCGTGGTTTAATTACTCCAGGTAAATCTGTTAAACCAAAAGATACAGCCAATTTACGAGGAGTAACAGTACTAGACAGTGATTCCTTATTACTAATTAATCCATCTGTAAAAACTTTTGCAGCATGTACAGGACCACTCGCCAAATTAGATTGGATGTTTTACAAAGGATATAGTGAAATCGAATATATTCCTGAAAACAAATTATCAAGATAGGGCTTTTGTTATAAGTCCTTTTTTAATGCTTTCATAAAATAAAGTGTGATCGTATGAAAAGATTAAATATTAGCGATTATCATAGCAGTATGGGAACATTAATCGATATTCAAAATCCAATTGATTATAATAGTTATCACCATCCAAGTAGTATCAATATCGAATATGAAAAATTATTATTAAATCATAAAACACTATTAGATAAAAATAAACCATATTTTATCGTATGTCGCAAAGGAACAAAATCTCGTAAAGCAGTAAGCATATTAGAATACTATGGATATGATGTTACCCAAATGAGTTATGAATAATTTATGAGTACCACATTGTTGGTACTTTTTGTTTAAGTTTTACATATTCTTCTAGTTTTATATTGTATATTTTTTAGAAGTGTGTTATATTTTAATTGTACTAGCACATATAATACAATAGATAGGAGAGAATTAATATGATTGAAATTAAAAATCTAACTAAAGGATTTAATAAAAAAGAAAACGTGTTAGAAAACTTAAATTGTACCATTAAAGATAATGCCATATATGGTCTAGTAGGAGCAAATGGTGCAGGTAAATCTACATTATTAAGACTTATAAATAGTATTTATGAAGCCGATAGTGGTACCGTTTTTATTGATGGTGAAGATGCATTTGATAAAGAGTCACTAAAACAAGAAATGGTTTTTGTACCTGATGATCTATTTTTTTATTCAGGATATACTTTACTTGAGACGGCGGAATATTATGAATCGCTTTATAGCAAGTTTGATATGAAGTATGTAATAAATAATGCTAATAAATTGAAATTAAATATCAATGCTAAAATAAGTTCTTTTTCTAAAGGAATGAAAAGGCAATGTGCACTTCTTTGTGCTTTAGCAACTAAGGCTAAATACATGTTTTTTGATGAAACATTTGATGGATTAGATCCAGTGGTTAGAAAGTATTTTAAAAGTTTACTAGCTGATTTAATAGCCACTAATAATTCCACAATTATTATGACTAGTCATAATTTAAGAGAATTAGAAGATATTTGTGATAATTTAGGCTTGTTATACAAAGGAAACATTTTATTTGAAAGTGATATAGATACTCTAAAAACTAATATGTATAAAGTTCAGATATCATTAAAGAAAGATTTTGATAGAAATACTTTTAAAGGATTAAAAATATTATCTTATAAAAAAACAGGAAGTGTCGCAACCTTAATTATTGATGAAAATGGCAAAGATAGTAAGAAATTATTAGAAGGATTAAATCCAATTATATTAGATTATTTACCTCTTACTCTTGAAGAAGTATTTATATATCAAATGGAGGCGTTGGGCTATGAATTTTAACAAGTTATTTAATAAAAACTACTTTAAAGAAAACTTAAAAAAATCTAAAGGAATGTTAGCATTCTTCTTTGGAATAATACCTCTTATTAATATTTTAATGCTTGTAATTAGCATACTATCTCTTAATGATGAATTACTTTTAATGGATTTCAAAAGTATCAGTATTTTTACTAGCATTGGTCAATATTTTATACCATTTATTTTAGCAGTTGCTTTATTTGGTTTTGTTTTTAAACAAAAAAGTGTTGATTTTGTAATGTCAAAACCAATAAGTAGAAAAAATATTTATCGCACTAATATAATTGGTGGAATACTTGTCATATTCTTATTTATTCTAATTAACTTTGGAATTTTTGGAATAACAAGCATAATATGCAAAAGCGTAATTATTCCAATTGGTTTATTAATAGACTATTTTGTTTACTGGTTTGTTGCTTATACATTTATTTTTTCTATATCTTCTCTCGCTATATCCTTATCAGGAAATATTATGGGAAGTATCGTTATTATATTGCTTGTAAGTTGTATGGCTCCATTTTTATTTCTTACGAATGCTTATTATGACAATATCAATAATCGCACATACTACATGTTATGCACAGAGGCTTCATGCAAACCTAAAAACTATGATTGCCATAACAATCAAGTATGCATAAATCATTTAACAAAGAATGAATATAAAATTGAAATGAATAAAGAGTATGATTTTAACTTAACTTCACCATTTGCTAGTTTATTAAGTGATGTAAGTAAATATCAAGATACATATTACACAACAAAAAGTGTTTTAAAAATGTTAATTTTAAGTATTGTTTATATCATAACTGCCATGTTTATATTTGTTAAAAGAAAAATGGAAAATAATGAAATAAGTTTTAAAAATGAAAAACTTCATTATATAGTAAAATCTCTAACTATGTTACCAGTATGTTTTGTCTTGTACTTAATAATAAGAGAAACAGGAGGGATAGGTTTAATAATTGGTTGTGTTGCATCAATTATCTATTATGGAATTTATGACTTAATAACAAGAAAAGAATTATATCATCCTTTAAAGTCTGTAATGATATGTTTAACTACTTTTGGTATTTTAGCAGGTTTCTACACTTTAAAAGGGGCATTCTATAATACTCATGTTGTTACTAGTATTCCTAAAGAAATAGTGTTAAGTGATAATGTCATTATAAAAGATAAACAACTAATTAATAAAATACTTCAAGAATCATTTGATACTAGTAGAACCATTAATAATGTATATCATGTTACCCAAAATGGTATGAATTATATCTTCAGCGTTAGTGATAACACTAAAAAAGAACTAGAAGCTTTATTAAAAGAAGATGAAGATAATTATTTTAAAAATTACAATTATGATAATATCAATTATCTAGATAATGATGTACCTGCGACTAAAGAATTAAAAAAACTCATCAAAGAGGCATTAATCAATAAAACATTAGAAGATACCGCTACACCAGGGTCAACTATGGCGGTATATCAATATATGGATCATCACTATGATATTACATATATTCCATATGGTTTAAATAAAAATTTAGATAAATATATTATGGATTATAAAAATACTCAATATATAAAGTATCTAGAAAATAATAAACCTGAATCTTTAGACATTACTTTTTCTAGTAATTATCCAGAAAAAATAAATTATGAAGACTATTACTTATTAGATTATTTAATTAAAAATAATTATTCTAAGTTTATTAATTATTTAAAAAATAATAATTCTACTTTTGATTCTTCTTCTCTTAAAATAATGGTTTATTCTCCACGTTATTACAAAGAAATTACAATTACTTCTTATATTAATTTTAAAGAAGAATTAAATAAATATAAAGAAAGTTTAAAAAATGATTCAGGATATCAAAATTTATTAGAATCAATTAAAGCAGATGGAGAAACTAATGAATATTAACTTATCCTATGCCTCACGTGTTCCTATATATGAACAAATTGTAAATGAAATAGAGCGACTTGTTACTCTTGGCATACTAAAACCTGATGAGCAAATAATGAGTATCAGAGAACTAGCATGTTCTTTAAGTATTAATCCCAATACTGTAAAAAAGGCTTATGATATCTTAGAAAATAAAAAAATAATAGTATCTAAGTCTACTAAAGGAACTTTTATTTCTAGTGATATAAGAAATGCTAAAAACGAAAAGATATTAAAAATATTAAATGACATTGAAGATTTAATAAAAGAACTAGAAATTTATGGCTTAACGAAAGAAGAAATTATAAAGAAGTTAAATAAAAGATAAAATCACTTCTACTTATTGACTAAACCAATATTTTTGGTATAATTAATTTAGAAGGTGGATATTATGGAAAGATTAAACAAAAAGGGTTTTACTTTAGTAGAATTATTAAGTGTTATTGTAATATTATCAGTTGTCGTTTTAATAGCAACTAATGCAGTTGTACCAATGATGGCAGGGGCTAAGAAAGATGCTTTAGCGCTTGAAGCCAATAAATTTATGACAAGTGCCAAGGCTCTTTATTCACAAGAAAATGCCAGTGGTACAAAGTGCTATTCATATGAAGATGTAATTAATTCTGGACTAGTAGAAAAAAATGATGATGCTTATCATGGAAGTTTCTTAATTGAAGAGAAAAATGGTAAATTTACTTATAAAGTATGGTTATCAAATGGTCAAAATCTCGTAGATGGAAAATCTCCAGACATCAGCAGAGATGACGTAATTGAGTCAAGTAACGAAGCATCAAATACATGCGGAGTTGAATAAAAAGTTCAACTCTTTTTCTTTAGAAAAAATTGACTTATCTAAAATAGTTACGATATAATTAAAATGAAAGAAGTTGATAAAATGGATAATTTAATAATCGGTTCTCATGTTTCATTTGGCAGTAGCCAATTATTAGGAAGTGTAAAAGAAGCCTTAAGTTATGGAGCTAACACTTTTATGTTTTATACAGGTGCCCCTCAAAATACTATTCGAAAAAATATAGAACGAGATAAAACTGAAAAAGCCATAGCACTAATGAATTCGTCAGGAATAGATCTTAATAATGTTATATGCCATGCTCCATACATTGTAAATCTCGCTAATAACAAAGATGAAATTAAATATAATTTTAGTATAACATTTTTAAAAGGAGAATTAACTAGATGTGAAGAAATGGGTATTAAATATATAGTTTTACATCCTGGCTCTAGTGTGGGCATTGATAGAGATGTAGCTATTGAAAATATCATATATGCCTTAAACCAAATTATAACTGCTGATACTAAGTGTACAATTCTTTTAGAAACTATGGCCGGTAAAGGAACGGAAATTGGCTGTACAACAGAAGAAATTAAAAAGATTATAGATGGTATAAAATATCCTGATAAGATAGGAGTATGTTTAGATACCTGCCACTTAAATGATGCTGGATATAATCTTCAAGACTTTGATAGTTATTTAGATGAGTTTTCTTCCTCAGTTGGATTGTCTAAAATAAAATGTGTGCATATCAATGATAGTAAAAACTCGCTTGGTTCTAATAAAGATCGTCATGCCAATATAGGTTATGGTACTATTGGCTTTGATATTTTACTAAATATAATATATCATAAAAAACTAGAAGGAATTCCTAAAATTCTAGAAACACCATATATAGGTGATACTGATGAAGCCAAAGAAAGGTTATATCCTCCCTATAAATATGAAATAGCAATGATTCGCAACAAAGAGTTTAATAATGATTTAATGATAGATATAAGAAATGAATATCAAAAAAAGCTCTCTTAAAATTTTAAGAAAGCTTGATATTTAGAACTATATTCTATAAATAACTTTTGTATTTTTTGAAAATTTTCTGGACTGAAGCGATTTTGATAGCGTTCCAAGTGCAACAACTTGGGATTTTTAATTACTTGTTCCCAATTTTTTTTAACAAAGTCATATACAAAATCTAGTTCTTCACTACTCAAAAAAACATTTTTACTAACTGCAAAATTATTAACTTCCTCTTTAGTTAAATTAGCCATATAACGCTTCACTAAATTATACATTTTATTCACCCAGTATATTATATGAAAAATAAAGTTAAAATGAATATGAAAGCTCTTTATTTTTTTAAACTTTGTCGAGAAATGACGCTAAGCGGTAAAATCTTGGCTGAAATAAACTCTATCTATTGACATGTGTTTTG
>CAYMVR010000040.1:0-7611 GCA_964393945.1 uncultured Muribaculaceae bacterium
AACAATTAAGAAAAGCTATTGAAGAGATAAAAGATACATACGATTATATTATTATAGATTGTCAACCAGCTTTAGGTTTAGCGACTATGAATGCTCTTGTAGCAAGTGATTCAGTAATTATTCCTGTACAATGTGAATTTTTTGCTCTAGAAGGTATTACTCAATTATTAAATTCTATCATTATGGTTCAATCAAGTATGAATCCATCACTTAGAATTGAAGGTGTCCTTTTAACTATGTTAGATGGTAGAACTATAATTGGCTTAGAAGTAATTGAAGAAGTAAGAAAATATTTTAAAGATAAAGTATTTAATACAATCATACCAAGATTAGTAAGATTAGTAGAGGCTCCAAGTCATGGGAAACCTATTAATGAATATGATCCAAAAAGCAAAGCAACTATCGCCTACGCCAATTTAGCAAAGGAAGTGATAATGCGTGACGGAAACTAGAAAAAAAGCCTTAGGAAAAGGATTAGAACAATTATTTTCTAACGAAGTTATCAATTTTGACAAATTTGAAACTGAGATTATTGATGAAGGAAAAACAAGTGGTGGTATAACCGAAATTCCTCTAACTGAAATTCGTAGTAATCCCTATCAACCTCGTGTTATTTTTGATAATGATGCTTTAGAAGAACTTGCCAAATCTATTAAAGAGCATGGTGTTATTCAACCAATAATTGTCAAAAAAAGTATTAAAGGCTATGAACTTGTTGCTGGTGAAAGAAGAACAAGAGCGGCAAGACTAGCAGGTCTTACTAGCATTCCAGCCATCATTAAAGACTTTAATGATGTGGAAATGATGGAAATAGCTTTAATTGAAAACATTGAAAGAGAGAACTTAAATCCTATTGAAGAAGCAAGAGCCTATGAAAATATTATTAAAATAAATAATATAACTCAAGAAGAACTTGCTCATAAGTTTTCTAAAAGTAGAAGTTATATAACAAATATGTTAGGCTTACTAAGTCTACCTGAAGCATCTATTAAATTAGTTGAAAAAAAGGATTTATCCATGGGACATGCTAGAGCCTTAAGCAAATTAGAAGATGAAAATAAAATAAATGAATTAGCCTATAAAATTGTAAGAGAAGGCTTAAGCGTTCGTGATACTGAAAAATTGATTAACGCCGAGAGTTTACCTAAAAAACATAACATTAATAGGACTCCAACTTTTGATATCAAGTTTAGTATATATGAAAATTTATGTCGTGAAAAATTAGGAGTAAAGGTCAAAATAAATAATAAAAAAATTGAAATACCATATAAAGATGATGAAGAGTTAACACGTATATTAGAAGAATTAAACATTAATATTGAAGGAGATTAAATATGAATCATTTAGAGAGTATCCTAGATATTATTTTAACTAAAAGAGTTTTAGGAACTGCTATTGTAATATTAGTATCTTGGTTAATAGTAAATGGATTTCGCAAATTAATTTCCAGAATTTTAATAAAAGGGAAAACTTCCTATGAGATAAAGCGAAGAAAAACAATTATAGATTTATTAGGAAGTATATTTAAATATGTAATATATATTTTAGCTGGATTAATTATTTTAGACTTTTATGGTGTAAATACAAGAAGTTTAATTGCAAGTATCGGAGTAGCAGGAGCCATTATAGGCTTAGCACTTCAAGATACAGTTAAAGATTTAATTGGAGGTATATCTCTTATTTTAGAAAATTACCTAGCAGTTGGAGACATAGTAACATTTAATGATTTTACAGGTGAAGTAATTGAATTAGGGCTTAGAGTAACCAAAATTAAAAAAGCTAGTGGTGAAGTAATGGTTGTTGCTAATAGAAACATTGATACAATTATTAATTTATCTCAAAAGAAAGCCCATTTACTTATCGAAATAGACACCGCATATGAAAATAAAACTGAAAAAGTTGAAAAAGTCTTACAAAAAATAATTGACGACGCGATAGATGAAGGCCTAATTTTATCTGATAGTAAATATTTAGGAATTAATGATTTAAGTGAATCTTCGGTTAAATACTTGATTAATATTCATTGTGAACAAACTGAAAGATATGTTATCAGAAGAGAGATCTTAAAAAGAATTAAGACTGCTTATGATAAAAATAATTTAAAAATACCATATAAACAAATCGAGGTGCATCAAGGTGGAGACATTTAAGTTAAATGATGTTATTATAATGAAGAAACCCCACGCTTGTGGAACTAATGAATGGATTATCACAAGAATGGGTGTTGATGTTAAAATAAAATGCCGAAATTGTGGCCGAGAAGTAATGCTTGATCGTCTAGAATTCGGTAAAAAGTTAAAGAAAGTAATAGGAGGAAATAATGAAAAAGAGGAACATTAAGGACCGTATAACGTTAGATCCCATTATGACATTGTTAATAATGATAGTTGTAACCATTGTAATAAGTGGTTTTTTATCCCTTTTGGGAGTTCAAGTAACATACAACAAAATTGCTAATGATGTTAGTTTTCAATATACCCAAGGACTTGTTTCCGTTGAATCGTTATTTAGTTTAAGTGGTTTAAAATATATTTTTGCTAATACTGTATCTAACTTTGTTTCATTTACCCCTTTATCTAGTTTGATAATTATTCTTATTGGTATAGGAGTAATGGAAAAAAGTGGATTCTTAAAAACCGCCGTTACTTTGCTTACCAAGAAAGCCAAGAAAACAACCGTAACATTTGTTTTAGTATTAATTTGTCTTTTATCAAGTATTATGGGCAACCTATCATATGTTATCATGATTCCTTTAAGTGCTTTAATATTTGAGTATGGTAGAAGAAATCCTTATATTGGAATAATATCATCATTTGCAGCTTTAACAGCAGGTACCGGAATTAGTATTTTCTTTACAGGTACAGATTCAGAGTTATTAGTACAGACCTTACTAGGTGCTCGTATGATTAATGGTGCTTATGAACTTGGAACCACGGCATTTTTCTTAATTATGATTGTTGCAGTAATTTTACTTTCCTTAGCCATCACTATGGTAACTGAAAATTATATTGCACCACGTCTTCCAAAATATGAATTTGATAATAGTACAATAGAGGAAGAATTAACAATAAATAAAAAAGAACTAAAAGGATTAGTTATTGCTACTTTTGCAGGTTTATTATACTTTTTATTCTTTGTTTATTGTATTATTCCGGGGTTACCATTATCAGGAGCATTATTAGACCCAACTAAAGAGTTTTATATTGATAAACTATTTAGTGCAACATCTTTCTTTAGTCAAGGATTCGTTTTTGTTATCACTATATTCTTTGTTATTTTAGGATTATTTTATGGCATTGGTGCTAAAACTATTAAAAACAATAAAGACTTATGTGACGATTTAGGACATAGTTTAGATGGTATTGGAAAAACCTTGGTTTTAATCTTTTTTGCTTCAACATTTATTAGTATTTTTAAGAAAACTGGCATAGGCGAAGTAATAACTGCTGCCCTTTTAAACATTTTAACAATAGAGAATTTAAGTGCATTCCCTTTAATAATCTTATTATTTATAATAACTGCCATAGCAACATTATTTCTACCTAATTCCACATTCAAATGGGCCATCATGGCTGGTGTTGCTGTACCAACACTTATGAATATTGGTGTATCACCAGAGTTTTCTCAAGTTATATTCCGTTTTGGAGAGTCCGTTACAATGGGGCTAACTCCTTTAATGGCTTATTATGTTATATATTTAGCCTATTTGGAAAAATATAACCAAGATACTAAACCAATTAATTTATTTAAAACATTAAGATATCAAATGCCATACACTATAGTAGTAGGCATCATATTACTTGCTCTATTAATACTTTGGTTTATAATAGGATTACCACTTGGTATTAATGGTGTAACAGCCGTGTAAGTATTAAGGATATGCTTAATACTTTTTATTTTTTTAATTAGAAAGGAGATTGATAAATGAAAGATATATCAAGAAGAATTAAAAAAGATATTGAAAAAAGAGCTAGAATAATTTTTCCATCCCCTGCAAGAATAGTTTTAGAAACTAATGATGTCTTAACACTTGTAAGTGGGGTTATAACTATAATTAATAATAACAGTTTTGCTAATATAGAAAGAGATATGTATCATTTTCCAATATTAAATGGCATAGATTTTAGATTCATGCCTAGAAATCCTAATCGAAAATATAGATTAGTCAAAGGATCCTATGAGACTAGTAAAATAGAAGCAAGGCTTATTACTGATGGTACAGAGATATCTGATACCATGTCTAGTTTTGGCCGAAATATAATAACGAACCCATTGAATCCTGAACGTAATATAACTCTTGAGGAATCTATGTTAGAAGAAGTTGGAATTGAAGGTTCAACCTTTGCTATCGAGAAGTTTCTTGTCGATGGTAGAACCGAATTTTTAAGATTTATTAGTGAGATTAATGATAGAGAAGAATTAATGCGTATTGCCGAGTTTATTACTCTAGAGCGTTCCCAGGATAATGTTCAAGTACTAACTTTAAAAAATAAAATGATATAATGAGCGAAAGTTATAGTAACTTTCTTTTCTTTTATGTTATAATACAAACAAAGCAGTAGAGATTTTTAACTGAAATGTTAAATAGAATTGCGAGTCGCAAGTTCGAGATTTTATAGATATCCATATCCTAATATTGTATGATGTACCCGTATTCCTTCGGAATACTAACCATAACGTTGTTATGAATAGTACTATCTTAACAATATTAGATTAATTTTAAGTACTGCTTTTTAAGGTGATTATAATGTGGGGACAACTAACAAAAGACCAAATAAAAGAATTTATACTTTCACTAGATTTACTAGGGGATAAATATAGTGATATTGAAAAACTAAAAATACTATATACGATATCAAACCATTCTGAAAAGTTTTATAGATTAAAAGTAATACCCAAAAGAAATGGTGGCAAAAGAGAATTACTTGTGCCGTCACCAATTTTAAAAAGTGTTCAAAAGAGTATTTTAAATAATGTTTTAAATGGTCTTAGTATTTCCAAGTATGCCACTGCATATGCTAAAGGAAGTTCAATTAAAGATAATGCTTATCCTCACCTAAATAAAAAAATAATTTTAAAATTAGATATAAAAAACTTTTTTGAAAATACAACATTTGAAGAATTATATAAAGTTTTACCGAGTTATATTTTCCCAGATGCTGTAAAAGTTTTATTATTAAAACTATGTACTTATTATGACTATTTACCACAAGGAGCTCCAACCAGTCCTATGTTATCCAATTTAGTACTAAAGAATTTTGATAACTATATTGGTTCTTATTGTGAGAGTCTAGGTATTAGTTATACAAGGTATTCTGATGATTTAACTTTTTCAGGAGATTTTAATGCTCAAAAACTAAAAAATAAAGTAGCAAGTTTTTTAGAAAACATGGGTTATAATTTAAATGATAATAAAACTAAAGTTATAAAATGTAATTATTCACAACAAGTAACAGGCGTTATCGTAAATAAAAAATTAAATACCCCAAAGAGTTATCGTCGTCGTATTAGACAAGAAGTTTATTATATAAATAAATATGGATTAGATAATCATTGTAAATATAAGAATTTAAATAAAAACCAATATCTTCAAAGTTTACTTGGCCGTATCAATTTTTGTTTAACAATAAATCCTCAAGATAAAGAGATGCAAAAAAATTTAAAAATACTAAAAAATATATAAGAAACATGATATAATAAAAAGACTAAGGAAGGAGAAATAAAAATGAGTTTAAAAGCTGGAATAGTAGGTCTTCCTAATGTTGGAAAATCAACATTATTTAATGCTATAACCAAGAAAAATATCCTAGCGGCCAATTATCCATTTGCCACTATTGAACCTAATGTTGGTATGGTAACAGTACCTGATGAACGCCTAAGTTACTTAGAAAATATGTATATGCCTAAAAGTACTGTTCCAACAACCTTTGAATTTACTGATATCGCAGGGCTTGTAAGTGGCGCTAGTAAAGGAGAGGGGTTAGGCAATAAATTTTTAAGTCATATTCGAGAAACAGATGCAATCGTAGAAGTAGTAAGATGTTTTGACGATGAAAACATAACTCATGTTGAAGGCAAAACTGATCCTGTAAGAGATATTGAGATTATCAATGTTGAATTAATTCTTTCAGATTTAGAAATAATCGAAAATCGCTTAAACAAAATTCAAAAAAAGGCTGAGACTACAAAAGATAAAGATGCTGTTTTAGAAGTAAACACTTTAACAAAAGCCAAAACTAATCTAGAGCAAAATATACCTTTAAGAAGAGTAGAGTGGAATGAAGATGAATTACTATTAATGCGCCCCTTTAATTTTATAACCTTAAAGCCTCTTATATATGCTGCTAATGTTAGTGAAGAAGATTGCATTATAGGAGCTAACAACTATACTAAAGAAGTGAGTGAGTATGCTGCTAAAGAAAATAGTGGTGTAATAGTAATGTGTGCTAAAATGGAGTCAGAATTATCTGAGTTGTCTGATGAAGATAAAGAAGTATTCTTAAAAGAATTAGGAATTGCTAATAGTGGTTTAGACAAATTAATATTTGCCACTTATAATCTTCTTGGTTTGAAAACATTTTTTACATCAGGGCCTGATGAATGTCGTGCTTGGACCTTTAAAGATGGCATGAATGCTAAGTCATGTGCTGGAATTATTCATAGTGATATTGAAAGAGGATTTATTAAAGCTGAAGTAACTAGTTTTGATGACTTAAAAACGTATGGAAGTGAATTAAAAGTTAAAGAAGCGGGTAAACTAAGATTAGAAGGCAAAGATTATTTGATGCAAGATGGAGATATTGTATATTTTAGATTTAATGTTTAAAATGAGCAAGTTTACTACAATTGTAAAATATGATATAATATAACTATTGAAGGA
Source organism: uncultured Muribaculaceae bacterium (assembly GCA_964393945.1). Taxonomy (GTDB): domain Bacteria; phylum Bacillota_I; class Bacilli_A; order RF39; family UBA660; genus Caccenecus. The sequence continues at coordinate 6,881 of CAYMVR010000040.1, forward strand.
GGTCAAGATGAATAAATTATTGGCAAAATCATTCTTGTGGATGTTTGTCGGCTTAGTAGTTACATTTTTAACTGGATATGTAGTATCTTCAAGTGATACTATGTTAGAAGCAGTATTTAGTAATTCGCTATATTGGATTTTCATTATTGCGGAATTTGCCTTAGTAATATTCTTCTCTGCTAGGGTACACAAAATGAGTCCAACTACCGCAAAAGTATGTTTCTTACTTTATTCGTTTGTAAGTGGATTAACATTTTCTAGTATTTTTGTACTATTTGAGTTATCATCTATAATGTTCGTATTCCTAATCGCAGCCATTGTATTCGCAGTTTTTGGTCTTATCGGATATTACACAAGTTATGATTTAGGATGGATAGGCACATATTTATTAATGGGATTATTAGGAGTAATTATATGCACTTTATTTAATGTATTTATGGCTAACTCTACATTTGACTTAATTTTATCAATTATAACCATAATTATATTCTTTGGTTTTACAGCTTATGATGTTCAAAAAATTAAAGAAGCAGAAGCATCTGGAATAGATAATGAAGTAGTTGCTATAAATGGTGCATTTGAATTATACTTAGATTTTATTAATATATTTATCCATTTATTATCAATCATTGGAGATTCTAGAGATTAGAATCTCTTTTTAATTGAATTTATATAAAAATTATGCTAAACTAAATTTAGTAGAGCGTTAGGACATAATGCCTACTTTTGGT
>CAYMVR010000041.1:0-7467 GCA_964393945.1 uncultured Muribaculaceae bacterium
AAGAAGAATAAAGTCAGTTTTACTAAATTTGTTGTTGAAGCATGTATATATGCAATGGATAATAGTAAAGAATAAAGATTTTATTCTTTTTTCAATATTATTGATAATTTATAAGTTATGTTTACTAATAGAAAACTTTTTCTTGACAAAATTCGACTTCTAATATATATTTATATTATATGAGAGTATGATATCTAAAAAACATATTTTTATAATTTATATTTATCTTAGTTATGAGAGCAGTATTATCTTAACTACAGTTTTGTGGGAGGGATTAATATATGAAAACAGTCGATAAATATGTAAAATTCAAAAGCGAATATAAAGATTATGTAGTTATTGTAAAATCAGGCAACTTTTATTATTCATTTGGAGAGGATGCTTTTATATTAAAGTACTTTTTTGGTTATCAAATAAGAGATGATAAAGTAGGCTTTCCTCTTAACGCTAAAGCCAAAGTTAAAAGCGTTTTAAATAGGCACAATGTTAATCTAATTGAAATAATAGATGAATACGCTTATGTTTTAGAAACGAAGAATAACAACGAATATGATGCTAAACTAAAAGAGGCTAAATCCAACATTTTAGTTAGTAATATGCTAAATAATTTAATGAATGCGATTGAGATTAAAGTAAAAAAGGAAGAAGCAAATTATAGACTTATAAAGGAGTTTGTAGATGAACTCTAATTTTGCTCTATTAAATAATAGTAAAAAAACAATCGCATATATTAATAAGCAATTAATAAACTATCCTAAAAGTGAAGTCATACTAAAGCAAAATATGGAAAAAAACATGTATGATATAATTGAGTTAATATTCTCTTATAGTATCAGTGACATTGAAAGGATAAAAACGAAATATTTAAAGGATTTAATAATTAAGTTATCAATGTTAGATTTTTATGTAGCAACATCTTTTGAAAAAAGAATAATAAGCAAAAAGAAATTTGAATCAACAGCAATGTATATAATTGAAATAAGAAAAATAGCATATGGTTTGGTGCGTAATGAAGTCTCTAGTTAAATATGATGATTTAGTAGACATCGATAAAATAAGAGAGATGTATAAGATAATTCGTACTAATACTAAAAACCGAGGAAAACTTCACAAATTTGAATTATTTTATTCTAGCAATATTATTAGTATTTTAGAAGCCCTTAAAAGAAGAAGTTACAAACATAGCAAGTATAATGTTTTTTTAGTGCATGAACCTAAGTATCGTATTATTATGAGTGAAATAATGAGTGACAAAATTGTTAACCATTTAATAAGCAAGTATGTACTAGCGCCAGGTATCTATCCTCATTTAATTCCTCAAAATGTCGCAACAAGGGAAGGCAAGGGAACAAAAGAGGGCATAAGATATTTAAAAATGTATATTAACAAATTAAAGTTAAATTATGATAAGGTATATGTTTTAAAATGCGATATAAAAAAATACTTTTATAGTATCGATCACGAATTAGTTTTAAAAAAAATAGAAAGATTTATAGATGACCCAGAAATTTATGAATTAGTAAAAAATATTATCAATTCTACTGATGAAGAATACGTTAATAAACATATAGATCATGTAGTAAATAAAGAAATAGAGCGTATTAGTAAATTAAATATCTTAGATAAAGAGGCAAAAATAGATGAATTAAAAAAGATCCCTAGGTATCCTAAAGGGAAAGGACTTCCAATAGGAAATATGACCTCGCAACTCTTCGCAGTATATTTTTTAAATGATTTAGATCATTATATTAAAGAAAGATTACATTGCAAATATTATATAAGATACATGGATGATTTTATAATATTTGACCATGATAAAGAGCGATTAAAAGTATTAAGGAGAGAAATAGAAGAAAAACTAAAAGAATTTAAGTTAGAATTAAATAAAAAGACTAACATTTATGATTTAAACCATGGCTTTGGTTTTTTAGGATATTATTTTTTCTTAAAAGGAAAAAGATTGATTATAAAGATAAATCCTCAAACAAAAAGAAGAATCAAAAAAAAGATGCGTAAACTAAAGAAAATAAACGCACCAAATTATAATCAAGTAAAAGCCAGTTATATGGGATATTTGAGTGTTGCCCATACCAAAAGCCTTCTTAAGAAAATGGACCTTTAATTAACGAGGGTCTTTTTCTATATGGTAAAATAATAAGAATATATTAATTATTCCACAAACACCTACAATAGAATAAATAATTCTAGATATTACTGAAGCGTCTTTAAATAGACTAGCAACTAAGTTAAAGTCAAAGAAACCAATAAGTCCCCAGTTAATCGCTCCAATAACAGTAAAAATTAATGCTATCTTTTGTAATGTTTCCATGTTATCACACCCTTTGCTATTATTTTGAGCAATTATAAAAATATTATACATTAAAATACATTATTAATAGAAAATGGGTTTAAAAAAAGCAGAATATTTTTATAAAGTAAGAGTATATTTAAAATAGAAAAGGAAGTGTTATATGAAAAAAATCACGGCATTAATTCTTGGAATGATGTTGGTGCTAACTGGATGTGGCAAAAAAACACCAGAAGATTTAATTGGAAAATTTGAACGAAACGTGAATGGAGCCAAATCATACATTATAAAAGGTAACATGGAAATATTAAGCAATGAAGAAACATATACATATAGTTTAGAAGCCTCTTATTTAAAAGATAATTTCTACAAAGTAACATTAGTTAATCAAACTAATAATCATGAACAGATAATTTTAAAAAATAAAGACGGCGTATATGTAGTAACACCAGTACTAAACAAGAGTTTTAAATTCCAAAGTGAATGGCCAGACAATAGTAGTCAATCTTACATTTTATCTTCCTTACTGAAAGATATCAAAAATGATAAAGAGATGACACTAGAAGAAAAAGATAAGGGATATGTTGTTAAAACAAAGGTAAACTACCCCAATAATAGTGAATTGGAATATCAAAAAATCTATTTTGATAAAGACATGAATTTAGAAAGTGTAGAAGTATATAATAAAGAAGATGTTGTAAATATTAAAGTGATATTCTCATCAATAAACTTAAAAGGAGGATGTGAAGAGGAAGATTTTGCTCTAGATAAATTAATTGACACAAGTAAGCCAAAAGACGATAAGAAAGAGCCATCTTCTAATAAAGATAATACAACTCCAGAAAATGGTAGTACAACTAATGATAATTCTCAAAATGGGTCAAACTGCGAAAATGAAGAATGTGATAAAAAATCAAGTAATGTTTTAGATTCAGTGATTTATCCTCTATATATACCTAGCAAGACATATTTGTCAAATAGCGAGAAAGTAGATACAGATGAAGGGAATCGTGTTATACTAACATTTGCAGGAGATAAAAATTTTGTTTTAATTGAAGAAGTTGCCAACATATCGCAAGACTTTGAAATAATTCCTGTATATGGTGATCCAGTAATGTTAAGTGATACGATAGCGGCTAAAAGTGCAAATTCTATGTATTGGACAAGTGAAGGTTTGTCATATTATTTAACAAGCAGCGACTTATCAACAGAAGAAATGGTTACAATAGCAGAATCATTAGGTAATGTAAAAACTGTATCTGGTAGTAAATAATATAAGGGGAAAGCAAAAGATAAAATATAAACAATATTGCTTTCTTCTTTTTTTCTTGCTATAATTTAAACAGGGTGAAAAAAATGGCAAAAAACAATAATGCAAAAAGAATCAAAAAGGAAAAATATCATACAGAAGAAGAAATGGAAATGACACAATTTATTAAAATTCTTGTTGTACTAGTAATTTTAGTATTAGGCGTATACTTTTTTACAAGAATTTTCGTTACTAAAGATTTATTTGGAAAAGATGATAGTTCTAGTGTAACTACTAAAGGCGAATACAATTATAATGCAACATTAATTGGAAATATGTTTAATAGACCTGAGAAAGATTACTATGTTATGATATATGATACTGAGAATATCAATGCTGTATATTATAGTGGATTAATATCTAATTATAGTAATGGCACTAATAAAGATAAGGCGCTACCAATTTATTTTGCAGATCTAAATAATGGTCTAAATAAAAAGTATGTAACAGAAGATAAAAATCTAGTAAATGTCAATACAACTGATTTTGATAAGTTTAAGGTTGGTGAATTAGCTCTAATAAAAGTATCTAATGGCAAGATAGCGAAATCTTTAACTAATGAAGAAGAAATTGCTAAAGAATTAGATAATAAGCAAGAAAGCAATAAATAAGTATAGTCTACATGACTATATTTTTTATTTAGTAATCTAGAACATTAATTATTGACGTACAATAATTCGCATGATATACTATATATATAAAATAAAAGTTTTACAATATAAAAAGTAATGGTTCTTTAAATTTAAAACATTTTATGTTATGATAATATATAGAGTGTAAGGAATGGTGAATTAATGGATAAAAAGAGTAACGTTTTTAGTTTGACATGGATTCTAGTAACAGTTATAATAACCAGTATAATATCTGCTCTAACAACAGGAGTAATTATTTACAATAATAATAAAATTACGACCAAAGTAAGTTATGCTGATTTAGCCAAAGACACAGAACTAAATCAATTTTTAGAAGTTTATGCTAATATTACGTCGGATTATTATAAGGAAGTAAATAAAGAAGAATTGCTAAATAAGGCTATATCAGCCATGATGAATTATTTAGGAGATGACTATACAACTTATTTAAATAATGAAACTACAAATGACTTAGTAACGAAATTAGCAGGAGAATATGAAGGCATAGGCGTTTCTATTAGTAATGAGGATAAATCTATAACAGAAGTTTTTGATAATACCCCAGCTAGTAGGGCAGGAATACAAGCGGGAGATATTATTGTTGGAGTAAATAATGAAGATGTAACTCAAATGTCTGCTTCAGAAATAGTAAATATAATTAAGAAAAATAATAAAAACTTCACTTTGAAAATTAAACGTGGTGAAGAGACAATAAATGTTATATTGCAAGTTGAGAAAATCCTTTCTCCTAATATTAAATATAAAATGATTGATGATACTAATATTGGTTATATGTACATTGATGCATTTTCAAATACACTTGAAACTCAGATGCGCAATGCTCTAGATAAGTTAGAGAATAGTGGAATGCAGTCTTTAATTATAGATTTAAGAGACAATACAGGTGGATATTTAGATGCTGCTGCGAAAGTTACAAGTATGTTTACGACAAAAGGAAAAACAATATATAGTTTAAGTGAAAAAAATGAAAAAAAACCATACATAGATGATACTGAAGAACATAGAGAATATAAAATTGTAGTTTTAATAAACGAGAATAGTGCTTCAGCATCCGAAATAATGGCTGCTGCACTAAAAGATAGTTACGGAGCAATACTTGTAGGGGAAACCAGTTTTGGTAAAGGTAAAGTTCAACAGACTATGAAATTAGAAGATGGTGGCATGGTAAAGTACACTTCAGCATATTGGTTAACTCCAAGTGGCATTTGCATAGATGAAGTAGGAATTAACCCAGACTATTTTATAAATAATGAGCCAGTAAAGGATGAAAATGGCATTGTAACTGAAATAATTGATAGACAATTAGAAAAAGCTATAAGTATATTAAAAGAAGGATAGTATTAAAAGACTTTCAAAGAATCGGAAGTCTTTTATTAGTGAATAAGTTTACAAAAGAACAAACAAAAATTTGTTATTTATTTGATTTTTTGATATAATAAAATTAGTTTATGAAAGATTAAGGCGAAAAAATGAGTGAACAAGCAAATATAAAGGTAGGAGAAAAACTTCAAATTCATTGTTACAAGCATAATGGGCAATTACATCAATTATGTGACGAAGCGATCGTATTATATAATGATGATGAGATGATTATTGTTGCAAATGATAGAGCCAAATTGACTGAAGCAGATGGAAGAAGTTATCATGCAAAAGAACCAGCAATTTTGTTTTTTTATAAAAAGCATTGGTTTAATGTTATTGGGCAATTAAAAGAGTATGGGTTATTTTATTATTGCAATATTGCCACTCCATATATTATAGATAATAACGTGATTAAATATATTGACTATGACTTAGATCTTAGAGTATTTCCGGACGGAGGTTTTAAAATACTTGACTATAATGAATATAACTATCATAAAAAACTAATGAGGTATCCTAAAGAAATTCAAATGATAGTTAAAAATGAGTTATCTAACTTAATTGATATGAAAAGAAAAAACGAGGGGCCTTTTGAATATGGATTAGTAAAAAAATATTATGAGGTTTATCAAAAATTATTAGAAGAAGGAAAAATTTAAAACAAAAAAAGTATCATAAAGATATTTTTTTTTCATATTATATAAGGTAAGCAATATAGAAAAAAGTCAATTTTTAACACAAATTTAGGAAAAATGCTAAAAAAGTCGAAAAAAAGTGAAAAAAGTGTTGACTTTATTTTGGGTATTTGTTATATTACTTATGCACTTACGAAAAAGCCTAATAAACGGCTAAGAAAAAGTGCAAAAAAATCAAAAAAAGTTGTTGACAAAACACTGCGGAAATGGTATATTAGTTTCACGCGGTGCAAAAGAAAGCAACGCAGAAATGATCTTTGAAAACTAAGTTAAAAAGTCAATTTTGAGTAGCTTAGATTAAACTTAAATTAAATGATTTTGATAAATCTTTTTTATTGAGAGTTTGATCCTGGCTCAGGATGAACGCTGGCGGCATGCCTAAGACATGCAAGTCGAACGAGGTGGCCCATTGAAGTCTGAGTGCTTGCACAAAGATGGATTTGGATTTTCCACCTAGTGGCAAACGGGTGAGTAACACGTGGGTTATCTGCCTCTAAGTTGGGGATAACAGTTGGAAACGACTGATAATACCGAATATGCTCTACGGAGTAAAGGAGCCTTTAAAGCTTCGCTTGGAGATGAGCCTGCGGCGTATTAGTTAGTTGGTGGGGTAATGGCCTACCAAGACAGCGATGCGTAGCCGAACTGAGAGGTTAATCGGCCACACTGGGACTGAGACACGGCCCAGACTCCTACGGGAGACAGCAGTTAGGAATATTCGTCAATGGAGGAAACTCTGAACGAGCAATGCCGCGTGAGTGATGAAGGCCCTATGGGTTGTAAAACTCTGTTGTTAAGAAAGAATGGTAGAATTAGGAAATGAGTTCTACTTGACGGTACTTTTCAAGAAAGCCACGACTAACTACGTGCCAGCAGTCGCGGTAATACGTAGGTGGCGAGCGTTATCCGGATTTATTGGGCGTAAAGCGTGCGCAGGCGGTTTATTAAGTCTAAGATTAAAGCCCGGAGCTTAACTCCGGTTCGTCTTAGAAACTGGTAGGCTTGAGTATGGTAGAGGCAAATGGAATTCCTAGTGTAGCGGTGGAATGCGTAGATATTAGGAGGAACACCAGTGGCGAAGGCGATTTGCTGGGCCATTACTGACGCTCATGCACGAAAGCGTGGGGAGCAAATAGGATT
>CAYMVR010000042.1:0-7428 GCA_964393945.1 uncultured Muribaculaceae bacterium
TCCATTTTCTTTTTATAAACATAATAATAAATCCAATTTTGATATAAAAGTGTCGCATGACTGTGCCATTTATAAAGAGGAACGTTATCAGGATTATCATCTTTATAATAGTTTTTTGGAGGTAAAATATCTAAACCTTTATTAATATCGCGACGATATTCTTTATCTAAAGTCCATAAATCATATTCAGCATGACCTGTTAAAAATATTTTACTACCATCTTTACTTTCTATAATATAAGGACCTGACTCATTTGATTTACTAGTTAAAATTAAATCATCACGATCCATAATATCCGCTTCAATCAAACTACAATATCTAGATTGAGGAATATAAAAAACATCATCAAAGCCTCTAACCAACTTAGTAGGTTTTAAAATATAATGTTCATATAAACCAGATAATTTATTTTCCAAATTATAACGATTAACCCCATAAAAATACTGTATACCAAATTGTGAAGCCCAACACAAAAATATAGTTGAAAAAACATTAGTCTTTGTAAATTTAAAGAATTCCTTTAATTCTTCAATATAATCCACATTACGATATGGAATATGCTCTAAAGGAGCACCTGTAATTAGAACTCCATCAAAATGTTCATTTTTTATTTCACTAAAAGAATGATAATATTCTTTGTAATACTCTAATTTTTCTTCATCTGATTTTTTTGAATCCAAATATATAAATTGCAAATCCACTTGAACAACAGGATTTTCAAATGCTCTTATAAATTGTCTTTCTGTATCTTCAAGAGTTGGCATAATATTTAATACTCCAATTTTAACATAAGGTTTTTTAGGATCAATTTTATCTATAAATTCTACTTGTCCTTGAAGTTTATTCTTAATTTCCAAATTACGGTCTAAATAAATAGCCAATAGAGTCCACCTCCTAATAATTATATTATATCAGATTTTATTTATTAATTACTATAATTCATGTCAAGAAATGTCAATCGGATGACTTGATAAATCTAAAATAAGTTCATAATTATCATCCATAGCCATTTTATTTCGCTTAACCTCACCGCATTTACTACATTTATAAACAATTTTAATTGTATCTTTTTTACCTTTTTCTATCCCTATAGCTCGAAGTATTCCTAAACATTCATTTGCTCTATCTCCCGGATTAATATCTACATGCTTACTAGATAAACAATATGGACAATGATCTCTTGCTGTATAACTTAATTTAGAAACATCTCGACCACAAACTTCACAAGTAAAATTATCATCAATCATTTTAAATCTTTTTGTATCCATCTTCTACCTACCATTTTTTATATTCTTTTAAAGCCAGATTCATTTCTTTAACCACAATTCTATTTACAGGATTATCTGGAATACTTTTTTTAAGTACCTTTTTAATTTTTTTCTGTGGTACATAAAAAAGATGAAATTCTCCGCTTCTTTCTTGATCATCAAAATTAGTTTTATTTAAATGAACTTTTTCATCACTAAAAATCTTATAATAATAAATTTCAATACTTCGATTATTACCTATTACAGGAAAATCTTTTAAATAATGTTTAATTGCAAAAAAAGGTTCATATTCTTCCTTTAGTAAAATTCCCGTTTCTTCTTTAACTTCTCTTTTTAAGGCTTCTTTTAATGTTTCCCCATCTTCTGTGTGCCCTCCAGGAAATTGCACTGTTCCAAATGCTTCACCCAATAAAAACTCTTTATTTGAATTCATTATTATAGCTTTTACTCTAACTACTCTATCTGTTATTTCTTCATTCTTTAATTTACTAGAATTAAAAACTTTTATTTTCATAACCACCACTACTATAATTTTAACTTATTAAAAAAGAAATTACTAGCAATTTCCATTTAATTGACATACCCTTTATGGTTTACGTATCCGGTAATAACCATCTACAGTTTGAGGTATGTGTTGTAAATTTTCGCTACCTAAATCATCTTTTGTAATAAATGAAGAACAAATTATTTCTTCGCCATCATAATGAATACCCAAATCAAATAAGTAGTTAATTATTACACCTTTTGGATTAAGTAAACTATAATAAGCACTTATAAACTCCTGAAATTTTTCTAAAGTTAAAAAAGAATGTGTACTACCTAAATAGTCTGCAATATTGGAAAGTAGTACAATATCATAACTATCATCTAACCTATAAGGAATTTCTCTTGCATCACCAAAATGCAAATTAATAGTTACATCTCTTAATATTTTCCTTAAATTATCATAAGAAGCCTCATCTTGTAAATAAAGATTTCTATTTTTCCAGAATCCTTCCATCACAAAACCATATAAATTAGTAAGTCTCCCTTTTTTAAGAGCAAACTCTAATATTTTTCGGTAGTATTCATAAACATCTTCAGGCATATAACCTTTTGCCTTTTCCAAAACTTCTAATAAATAAGGAATACCTAAAACTGAGAGAAAAGAACCAATTGCTTTCACATAATCCGAATAATTTAAAACTTGCGTCATTGCTTTTTTTAACCAAAAAACATAATATTCTAACTTATTTATATCAAAAGCATCAATTGTCTCTGCACCACACAATGCTAAATTAAAGGCTTGATCACCACTAGCAAGAACAGTTAAAGCTTTCTTACCTCTAAATTTTTCTAAAGTTAAATAACTTTTAATATCTTCATTCGTTGCTAAATATCCTTTAGAATATTCTCTAAAAGTTTTACCACTATAATAATCTCCCTTTGTAATAATTTCTTTAGAATAAAATAAAGACTCATTTAAATCTACTTTTAGCATTTTTTATCACTCATTTTTCTTATTCTATAGAAGCCTTCTCCTTCTAACTCCGGCTCTTTAAATTCCACTATATTATCCAAACCTAAATCATCTTTAGTAATATTAGAGAAATTAATAGCACAAGGTTTATTTAAAAAGTATAAATAATTAAATAGTTCCCCGTTTGGATTTAAAGCATCACTAAATGGTTTAATAAAGGCTTCAAATTGTTTCATATCAAGTAAAACATAAGGGTTACCTAAATAATCTGCGATATTAGATAAAAGAATTATATCGTAAGTTTTACCAGTTCTATCAAGTACATCTTTAGCATCTCCAAAATGCAAGCTTACCTCAGCATCATTTATTTTTCTTTGTAATTTCTGGTAGTCTTCTTCACTTGCAAGATAATTATTAAGATCACTATGGTTAGAGCGTTTTCCATAAAATAATGCTGCAAAAGGAAGCCAATATTTAAAAGACATTTCAAGTATTTTAGAATAATATTCATATACATCTTCTGGCATAAATCGTTTTAATTCTTCTAATTTTCCTACTAATTCAATTCTACAATCTGCAAAAGATATAAAATAATTAAAATCTATAAAATCTTGATAAGATAAGCCCTCAATCATAGCCTTTCTTAAGTGATAGGCGTAATATGTTAATTTATTAATATCAAAGGTATCTATTTTCGTCGCACCATGTAATATCAAATTAAAGACATGATCTCCCCCAGATAAAACTGTAAAAGCATTACCCTCTTTAAAACTAGATGCTTCTAAACAACCTTTTATATTTTCAGTTGCAGAAAAAAATACTCTTGAATATTCTGTAAAAAGAACTCTGCGACTAGTCGCATAATTAAGCAAAATTGATTTACTATATTGTAATGCTTCCTCTAAATCTACCTTTGGCATATTTCACTACCCTGCTTTCTAACTCTGTAAAATGCTTCTCCTGTAAATCTTACATAATCAAATCCAATTACATTTTCTTTTCCTAAATCTTGAAGACTTATAGAAGAACGATTTATGATATTATCTCTATTAGCATGATATAAATAATTAATTAAAACTCCATCATCATTTAACATATTTTTAAATGGTGCAAGATACGCTTCAAACTCATTAATTTTTAAAGGATCTGTTAAACTACCAAGATAATCTGCAATATTAGAAAGAAGTATTATATCATAATTACCAGCCACTCTTTTTGGTATCGTCATCACATCTCCAAAATGTAAATTAACATCTGCATCTTCTAGTTTGTTTTTAAGGCTTTGATATGCCTCTTCATTTTCTAAATACGCATTCAATGCCGTAGTATCAGTTCTTACACCATAAGATAAATGTGAAAGTGGAATATTATACATTTGTACAAACTCCATTATTCTTCTAAAATATTCATAAACCTCAGGTGGTAATAGTCTTTTTATCCATTCAATTGTCTTTATTATTTCATTATTATAATCTGTACACCTAAAATAATAATAACATTGCATAAATTCTTGATATGTTAAAACTTTAATCATTGCTTTTTTTAAATGATATATAAAATAAGTAAGAACATTTATATCAAAAGCATCAATTTCTTGTAAACCATGATAAATCAAATTAAAAACATGATCCCCACTAGCTAGAACTGTAAGTGCCCGATTTTTATTAAATTCACTTTGTTCTAAATATCCTTTTATATTTTCTGAAGTTGCTAAAAATACTCTCGAATATTTATAAAACTTAACTCTTTTCATATTAGAATAATTAAGCATAATTGCTACACTATGATATACTGCCTCGTCTAGATTTATATCCATAACCCACCTATTTTCTAACTAATTAACCAACTTATCGATTGGTAGTTTATAATATCATAGACTTATTTAAAAATCAATATTTAGGCTTTCTCTCTAAATAATATCCATGACGTTTAAAAGGAAATCTAGTAATTGGAAATATTGTTCCCGGTTGAAAATCACTTTTTGAAATATTGGCTTTTCCCACCAAAGTTCCATCTATTAGACTAAATAAATAATTAATTACTACCCCCTCTGGATTAGTTATATTCATAAAATCTGCGATATAATTTTTAAAGTCATCTATATTACCTCCTAGACAGAAAGGCTCAATATAATCTGCAATATTAGAAAGAAGTACTATATCGTATTCCCCACTAACCAATTTAGGGATTTTTCTTACATCATCAAAATGCAAATTAACATTAGCGCTTTTAAGAACACTTCGAAGTTTATCATAATTTGCTTTATTTGCTAAATAGTTATTACATACAAAGAAATTTTCACCTCTAAAATACAAAGATGAGAAATCAACATCTTTATGATATAAAGCATATTCTAATAATTCTTGATAATATAAATAGACATCCAAAGGTAAATAAGGTCTTGCAGCCTCCACCACACACATTTTATCTTCTATAAATCCTGTGCAACTCATAGTAGAAGTAGCTAGTAAAAATTGTTTATATGAAAATGCCAAGATAAAAGCTCTTTTTAAAAAATAAACATAATATTGCAAACGATTAATATCAAAAGCGTCTATTTCTTTTACACCATCACAAATTAAATTAAAGACATGATCTCCACTTGATAATACTGAAAGTGCACGAGATTTATTATATTGAAGTTTATCTAAATAGCCAATAATACATTCTGAAGCTGCCCAAAAACCTCTATCATAACCTGTAAACTTCATATCACTACTAGGGTTTAACATTAAATTACGACTATAAGTTACCGCTTCATCTAAATCAACTTGTTCCATCATTAACTCCTTACCTCCGGTTTTCTAACTAAATAAAAACTCTCAGTAGTGCAGTCAACAGGATGAATATTATCTAAACCTAAATTACTAAGTGAAATGTTTGAGTTTCCTATATAATCTCCATACATATAATTTACTAAACTTCCACCTGGATTTAATAGATTATAATAACTATTAATATATTGTTGAAAATCCGTTAAAGATAACCAACTAGGATTACCTAAATAATCACTAATATTAGATAAAGCAATAAAGTCATAACTTCCTGGCACTTTACATGGTATATCTCTCGCATCTCCAAAATAGAAATTCACATCCATATTTTCTAATCCTTTTTGAGTTTTACTATAATTTTCTAAACTATTCGCATATAAATTAGCGAGTTCATCATAAACAGTACAACTGCCATTCATAAATCCTCCAAAAGTAAACTTATCAGTCGTAAAAGAAAACATTTCTTTGTAATACTGATAAACATCTGGTGGCATAAATTTCTTAATTTTCTCAAACATTACTAAAAAATCTTGGGGCCTAAATAAATTCCAATATTTTTTATTAAGAGATACAAATTCATCAAAAGAAAGTCCCATAATCATTGCTTTTTTTAAATGAAAATTATAATATGTAAGTTTATTTATATCAAAACCATCAACTTTCGAAAAGCCTTTAAATGCTAAATTAAATATTTGGTCCCCACTGCCAATTACACTTAAGGCACTCTCTCCACCAACAAATGGATGCTCTATATAAGCACGAATACATTCTGTTGTAAAAAAATAACATGGTGAATAACTACTAAACTGGGATATTGTTCCTAAAAGTTCGCCTCTACTAATAAGTTCTTTACTTGAGTTAATGGCAAGTTCTAAATCTGGCATTAATATCCCCTCCTATAAACATAATATCCTTCTCCAGAAAATCTTGTAAGACGTCTAACATTTTCATGACCTAGTTGTTCCAAAGTGATTGTAGAATCCAAAATTAATTCCTGAGAATTAAGTCCATATAAATAACTAATAATTACGCCTGGATCATCTAAGAACTTAGCAAATGAATTTATATATTCTCTAAACTTAGCAATTGTAAGTTCATCTCCTACGCTTCCTAAATAATCAGTTATATTAGAAAGCAGTATTGCTCCATAATTACCAGTTAGTACATCTGGTATGTCTCTTGCATCTCCAAAATAGAATTTAATATCAAGCGATCTAAGAATACTTTTAAGCCTCATAAATTCTTGTTCATTTTTTAAATATTGATTAGAAGACTTAAGTGAAGAGTAAGCCGGCAAATATAAATTAAATAAACCATTGGATACTCCAAGTGAAGAAGCAATCCGAATAGCTTCCCAAAAATATTCATAAACATCTTCTGGCATATCTTTTTTACTTGCTTCAATAAACTTAAAAAATGTTGCCATTGCTGAAGCTTTTCTAATAATTTTAGGAAGTCTTATAAACTGACTATAACTAAGATTTAAAATAAAAGCAAATTTAAGCCAAAAGGTAAAATAACTAAGAGTATTAATATCAAAAGCATCAATATTAGTAATTCCATGACTTACTAAATTAAAAACATGATCACCACTAGAAAGTACAGTAAGGGCTCTTGTAGCCGACTCCGGTATTTCATGTAAATAGCGAGAAATATATTCCGTTGAAAATAAATAACCTTTAGAATACTCTTGAAAATCAGGATAAGTAGAATATTCTTTTAAAATATCTCTGGTTTGTCTTATTGCTTCATCATAATTAATAGCCACTATCATCACCCCTTAATACTTAAGTCATTACTTTAACATAAACTCTTGCAAAAGTCAAAATAAATGATATAATGTTTATATGGCTCGTTGGTGAAGTGGCTTAACACATTGCCCTCTCAAGGCAACATTCACGAGTTCGAACCTCGTACGAGTCACCAA
>CAYMVR010000043.1:0-7410 GCA_964393945.1 uncultured Muribaculaceae bacterium
CATCTAATGTTGCTAACATGTTTTGATACTTGTTAGATACTATAACATTCATTTTTTTACCTCTTTTCTAATTTAAATTCAAATAACTTATGAAATTGCTTCCCATTTAGCAACTAAAGTCATGCCAGAATATACTGGTGTATAAAAATCATAATTACTTCCATTTAAAGTCCAACCTCTAAATACATAGCCATCTCTAGTTGGATCAGAAGGCTCATCAACTCTCTTACCCTGCTTAACACTTTGTGAACTTATATTGCCAACTCCACCATTCAAGTCAAAATTTACAATATAAGTAATCGTTTCTGTAGGTTGATTATTATTACCACTACTACCACGACAAGGGCCACTAATAGTCATGCAATATTTTGATTCATCTTGAGATTGAAAATTTGAAGTAGTTCCTTTAATAGTAAATCGTGAAACATCACCTAAAACAGGCAAATTAAAACGATAAAAAACTGTAACTTGGTAATAATAAGATGTATTAGCACCTTTATATTTTTTAACGCAATAATAATAATCATTATCACCAGTTGTTTCTTCAAGTTCTGTATCTTGAAGTTCTAATGCTCCATAAATACCATCACCAGATTCGCATTTACCGCGAACATTATATCCTGTTGATGATAAATAATTATTAAGAAGTGTTACTGATTGCTTATTAAGCCCATCATATCTTTCAATAATAGAAATCATTTCATTTTTTACTCTAACATTTTTAGAATATTCAATAGTTAAAATTATATAGCCAGCAAACAAAAGAATAAACAAAATCATTAATTGTACTAGCCAAACGCCACCACTAGTTTGTCTCATTTAGCCTCACTCCTTTGTACACCAATCATATGGTCCATTATAATCACCATTACATTCATTTGGAGCATAAACTCTGGCTGTTTCTCCATTAATTCTAAAATTAAAAATACTACTAAAAATAGGAATGTCAAGTTGCCAAAAAACTTGAACTTTATAATAAAGAGCATTAGGAAGTTCAGAGTTGCCATTTGCAGGAATACCCATGACACAAAAAGCCGCACCAACTCCTGATTCTGCTAATTCTCCATTTTTAGTATAACCTATAAAGCCATCACTACATTTCCCATTAGAGCGATAATTTGTTTCTTTAAAATAATCTGTAATTTGCTCCTGAAAATTGTAACAATTATCAGTACTACTAGCATAAGAAGAAGTACAAACTCCTCCTTGATTTCTAATAATGTTAATAAGTTCATTTTTAACATTATATGCCTTAGAATAGTTAATTGATAAACTAACATAACCAGTAAATAGAATAACAAAAACAATGACAATCGAAAATAATGATATGCCACCAACTGCTTCTTTCATTCCTCTTCACCTCTAATCAATTAACCTTTCCAAGGGCATATAATCTTTCTATCAGAATTATCCTTGAAATAACATTCAACCGTAGGTCCTTCATAAGTACACTTACCTTCAATTGAATAACCTGAAGGACAAGGACATATTGCATCATCACACCTACTATCTTGACGAAAATTATCCTTTATCAGAGGCCATAAAAAAGAAAAGAAGAAAAAAGACAACCCTGCAATTATTAAAACTATCACAACAGTCATATTGAGTTCTCCAGTTGCCTGTTTCATTTTCTCACCTCTTTAAAATTCTTTTATCCCAAAACACTATTAAGGATTTGGATTTTGATCTCCGCCACCAGCACTATATCCAGAGTTCTTACAAGTAATTTCTTGTTCAGTATCGCCCTCTAAATAAATACATTTACAAGTCTTGGCTGTACTTGGGCAATCATTACAAACAGCAGAGTTACATTTAGTTGTTCTCTCTAAGTTTTCCTTAATTACAGGCCAAACAAATGCATAAAAGAATGCTGCTACAGCTGCTATTGCTACAACAGTAATAACTGTCATATTAAGTTCTCCAGTCGCTTCCTTCATATATAAATTCCTCCTTTTACTTTATATATTTTATTATAACTAAATTTTAACAAAATATCAATAAAGACTTATATTTTTGTAAAATATTTGTGTTTTTATTGTCTAACAAATACATTTATGATAAGATAAAAATGATAGGAGAATGTCTATGGAAAATGATTTAGCAAATATCAATAAAGATGAAAAAACTACCGAAATTATGCAAAATAGCAATACAAAAGAAATTAAAAGAAAAGAAAGTATTTTAGAATTTTTTAAAGGTCTAGGAACAATTATTTTATTTTACATTGTAGCAAACTTTACTGCCCAGATGCTTAAACCCTTTAATTCTAGTAACAACATGGTTATTGCAACCATTTCTCAAATTGCAACCTATCTAATCATTTTACTAGTATTAGGATTAATATATCATAAACGTTTAATAAATGATTTTAAAAACTTCAAAAAAGAATACTTTACAGTTGCAATTAAAAATTGGCTATTAGGTTTAATTGTCATGGTAATTGCTAATTTAATTATCACTAGCATTATAGGAAATTTACCTGCCAATGAAAGTGCCAATCGTGAACTATTAAATGCCTATCCTGTTAGCAATACTATTATAATGATTTTAATTGGCCCTATGGTCGAAGAAATAACTTTTAGAGCTTCATTTAAAAAAGCCTTTAAAAGCCTTTATCCTTATGCCATTACAACAGGCCTTCTTTTTGGTCTAGCTCATATCGCTGAACCTAATTTATTAGAATTACTATTTATAATACCTTATGGAGCTTTAGGATTCTTCTTTGCAAAAGCGTTATACGAAACAGATAATATATACACATCATATATTGCTCATTTTCTTCATAACACCATGTGTATCTTCTTAATAATACTAATGTAGGTGCAAAATGAAAGAAAAATCTCACATTGGCATAAAAATATTATGCTTTTTATTAATAATAATTGTTCTAATATATCTTTATGGAAGATATATAAATACTATAGAATTTAAGGTTAAAGAAGTTTCTATTACTAATAAAAATTTACCTAGTGATTACAATGGTTTAAAAATTGCTCAATTTTCTGATTTGCACTATGGAAGAACAACTGATGAGGCTACTCTAAAAAAACTAACAAAAGAATTAAATAAATTAAATGCTGACATAATCATTTTTACTGGTGATTTATTTGATAATAAAAATATCAGTTCTAAAGATGAAGAATTAATGACTAAATACCTAAAAGAACTAAAATCAAAACTATTTAAATTTGCAGTTTTAGGTGATTATGATGAGAAAAATCGTAATACTATTCGTTCTATTCTTGAAAAAAGTGATTTTATTATTTTAGAAGATACATCTAAACTAGTATATTATGATTCTCAAACTCCAATTAATTTTATTGGTTATCAAAGTGATATTAGCGATTTAATAAACACTGATTATTTCAATATTCTATTAATGCATGAACCAGATAACATAACTAAAGTAGATAATATTGATATTGCCTTTGCAGGTCATTGTCTAGGTGGCCAAATAAGAATACCTTTTATAGGTGGCATAAGAAAAATAAATGGCGCAAATACATATATTGAATCATACTATAAAATTAAAAATACTGAACTATACATATCAAATGGCATAGGAACACAAGATTTAAGTTTTAGACTATTTAACGCTCCTTCCATCACTTTATACCGTTTATATAACAAATAATAAGCTATCAATTGATAGCTTTTTTAGTACATATTTTTTATTTTTTCTTTAATACTTTCTATTGATTCTAAGTTTTTATTAACAACATATTGTTTTTTACTTTTATAAAGATAAGTATATTGAGAATCTAAAACCCCATCTAAAAATTGAGTATCAATATTCCATGAAGGAATATCATCATCAATAATCTTTTTAATAAATTTTGTAATATCATTCATTTCTAAATTTGTTACAAAAGTCTTTTCAAGAGAATCTAATAAAGAATTATACTTTATAATTACACTTGGATCACTTACCTTTTCAGTTAAAGCTAAAAGCATATATACCCCATTTTGCATTCTAACATTATCATCAAGAAATGCATCTTTTTCTCTTACGAATGACAAAGCCTCTGCTCCATTTAAATTATTAATCCCCTTTTGATAAGAAAATCCATCTTTAGACACAAAAGTATATTCCGAATGCACACTTACACCATCTAATAAATCTACTAATTTAATAAGAGATATAAAATTAATTTTAACATAATAATTTATATCAATACCAATTAATTCTTCAATCGCTCCTATACTTGTTTGAACACCAAATATAGAAGTATTAGTAAGTTTTTCATAATCTTTTTTATC
The DNA here is from genome assembly GCA_964393945.1 of uncultured Muribaculaceae bacterium. Taxonomy (GTDB): domain Bacteria; phylum Bacillota_I; class Bacilli_A; order RF39; family UBA660; genus Caccenecus. Next base: position 4,261 of record CAYMVR010000043.1, read on the forward strand.
ACTCATTAAAACATAATAATCACGAGGAAGTGAAGTAAGTAATATTTTATGTTCTCTAGGATTCACTGTTATAATCATATTAATATCACTACAACCAACCGAATTAATATCATCATATGTATCAATGCCAGTTAAATAAATATTAAAAGAATCATTTATAATATCTTTCTTTTTTAAAGTATCTTTAGTTTCTATATCTATAGAAAAATCATAAATGCTTTCATAAGAATTATTAAATATCGCATCATCCAAAGAAAGAATCCCCATAAGAGCCTTCTCAACTAATATACCATCTATTTCTTTTTCTAAAAATTTCGTCTTTAATTCTAATACATCATCATACTTTTGAAAATCAAAATTACTTTGTTTTTCAAGTTTTAATTTACCATTATTATTAAATTCTAAATAACCTATTTTTTTATTATTTAAATCATTTAATGTATGATAATTATCCTTTATAACTAAAACACTATAATTTTCCGTTTTATAATTTTTATATCCAAGTTTTTTTAAAAAACCAATTGTATTTAACTCATAGATAATAGTCATAATAAGAACAATAACATAAATAATCGACAAAAAAATACCAAAAACTCTCTTTCGAGATTTCTTTTTTGATAAAATTAAAATTGAAAGAAAAACTAAAACACTTAAAAGTAAAATACATAAAACAAAAAAGTATTCACTAGGAAGTATATCAATAAACCTAAATAAAAAAAGAGTTAGTGCTGTAATAACAAGCATAGTAAAAATCAAATATTTAAAAAAATGTTCAACTTTAAAATCATTATTATGTTTTTCCTGCATTTTACCACTTCCAAGATTATAACTAATTATAACATATTTCTATAATATATTTAAGATATCTGTTACAAAATATATACAAAGCCATAAATAACTAGATGCAAGTAAAAAACCTGCTACCACATCACTAAAATAATGCACACCAAGATATACCCTACTTTTTGCAACTCCCATAACCAGTAATAGATATCCAATAAAAACTAAGATTTGCATAAAAAGCATGGCATCTTTAAAAAGAAAGAAAAAGAGAAAACCATAAAAACAAGTTGTACTAAAAGTATGACCTGATGGAAAGCTATAACTCTTTTCTTCTACTAATCTTTTCCGATTAGGCCTCCCTCTTTTAAATATTCTTTTAACTAAAAAAACAATAATCGCATCTACAATCATCATAAAAGAAATAAATATTGCAATTTTTTTATTATCTATAATAAGTAACAAAAAAGCACAACAAACAATAAAAAAATGTGTACAACCAAGTGTTGTAATAATCTTATTTATTATTGTTTTTCTATCTGTAAAAATGAGTTTTTGATAAGTAACTTCATCAATATTATTTAAATATTCTTTTTTAAATAAAAATACCCAAATTAAAAATAAAATTAAAAACAAAATTATACCTATTATTTTCATATCCATCATTATCATTATACATGAAAAAGATAAAATAATTCAACAATTACTTATCTAGTTTTTTTAAAACATGATTTTCAAATTTATAAAACTTATTACATACTTTATTTATTTTTTCATTATGCGTAACAATAATTAAAGTTTTATCATAAAAATATTTTAAAATAAAATTAACAACCACTTCTTCAGTATGTTTATCTAAATTAGAAGTAGGTTCATCTAAAATATAAATATCTTTATCAAGCAAATAACTTCTAAGAATATTTATTCTTCTTTTTTGACCAGTTGATAATTTTAAACCTTTTTCCCCTACTAAAGTTAATATTCTATCTTTAAAAGATAATAATTCATTTAATTCTAATTCTAATAAATACCTCTTTATTTCTTTATCACTTATTCTTTTATTTAAGCATAAATTTTCTTTAATAGACATATTAAATAATTCAATTTCTTGACTTACGATTCCTATATCTAATTTGATATCATTAATACTTACTCCATCAATTAAATACTTACCAGAATATGTACTTATATTTCCTATTAATAAATTTATTAAAGATGTTTTACCCTGCCCTGATTGTCCCATAATAGATATTTTATCATTTTTATTTACTATAAAATCATGTACTTTTATTTTAAGATTAGTTTTAGGATAAGTTATAACAATATTAGACAACTCCAATTTATTAAATTCATTTTTAATGGGTCTATCATCTAAATCTTTAAAAATAGTTTTTAACTTTTTAGTTATAGCACTAAGTTCAAACCAATTAATAATTGTTTTAGACAGCTCTTCAAATACAAACCCCATCTCCACATGTAAAGAAATGTAAAATGTGATAATACCAATCGTATCGATACCCATTGATAAATCCATAACAGCCTTAATAAGTCCTAAAAAGAAAGGAACAATTATAAGTGTATTTCTAATTAACTCTTCAAAAGAGTAATAAAAAACATATTTACTATTTTCTCTATAACAAGTACTTCCTGCTTTATTAATCTTTCTTATAAAATAATTATCATTAGAAAGTAATTTAATTGTTCTTATATTACTAACAAAATCATTATACAAGGAAGAATATTCATATTCCATATCATATAACTTTTCTACTTGTTTATTAGCTCTTTTTAAAATTCTTATATTAAGATAAACACATAATAAACTAGCTCCAAGTGAAATAAAAAATATTAATAGAGACTGCTTAAATAAAGTATAGAATAAAAATATAAAAGCAATAACAATACTAAAATACTCTGCTGTTAAAACTTTACCTACAAGATCAGTTACTTTAGAAATAATATTTTCAAAATAACCAGTTTGATATTTTGAAATAACTTCAACTGGTAATTTAGACAATTTCTTATAAAACTCTTTATATTGAACTTTCTCATATTCATATAAATAATTATTAGATATTATTGACAATATATAATTTCCAATAACTCGAATACTTTTAGATATCATGAATACTCCTAAAACTATTAAAGCTTTCTTTATAGTAAAAGGAAGTGTCAAAAAAAGTGTAAACATAAAAGGAACAATATAATAGATAATATCTAAAAATATCTCTAAAAATAAACATATAAGTAGTTTCTTTTTATTAAGACTTTTAAAAATAAAATTAATATTATCCACAACGACCACCACTTACTATAAACCATTATACCAAATATTAAAAAATTAATATATATTTTACCACAAATATTTAA
>CAYMVR010000044.1:0-7377 GCA_964393945.1 uncultured Muribaculaceae bacterium
AATATTTAACTCCATTATGTGATTTATTTTTTGATTCAATATTCTTATCAGTATCATTGTTTTTCTTATTTGGATCGTTAATTAAAATAATGGTATCTGCGCTTTGTTCTAGTTCACCAGAATCTTTTAAGTCATTCATAGTAGGCTTATCTGCACCATTTCTATTTATCTGAGCAACTATAAAAATAGTGCAATTGTAATCCTTAGTTAAATTATTAAGTTCTCTTGTTATTTCACCAATTCTATCTTTATCGCTCATACCATACCTAGATGTAACATACCCTATATAATCAATAAATACTATTAAATGACTATCACGCTGTTCTCTTATAATTTTGCTTTTTATTGAGCCTATGCTCTTACTACCATTAACCAATTCGTAATTATACGTAAAGATTTTGTTAGCCATTTCATTTATTTTATTGCTCTGATATTGACTTTTAGGATTCTTAATATCAGCTACAGGAATACCTGTTTCAATTCCTAACATTCTTTCATAAACTTCTGCCTCTGTCATTTCCATATTAAAGTATAAACACTTATATTTTTTACTTAAATCGCACATCAAGTTTAAAGCCAAAGCTGATTTCCCTTCGCTAGGTCTTGCAGCTATGATATTAATAGTATTTTGTTTAATTATGATTTTGTTATTAAAACTATTTAATCTTTCAAAAAAAACTTTTCTCTCAGCATTTCTAATTATTTTTAGCATCTCATCTGGAGTCTTTTTATTATTCTTTTGTTTAAGGTATAAACTTTCATTATTTATATCTTGTATTTTTTCCACTAAAGATTCTCTATCAATACTATGCAATTCATAATTCTTAATAGTTTTATCCAATTGATAATTACGATAAGAATCTTGCAATGTGTCCTGATAAACATAAAATTGCGAGACTAAATACTCTGTTGATATAATTTCAGTAACATAACTAATAAATTTACTTTGCTGTTCATCTGTTGGAAATTTTAAAGCAAATTTTGTTAAGTCAAATTCTTTTGTCTCTTGATACATCTTTTTAAAAAATTTTAACATCCTCTTGTTTTGAACGTTCAGAAAGCATTTATCATCAACATACAATTCTGCAACTAAGTCAAATTTATCAATAATACAGGCTATTATCTTTGCTTCTAGCATCTCATATGGTTTCATAATTAACCTCTGACTTAGAATGCCCTATATTAGTTTTTCTATCTTGATAATCTTCATCTCTTTTTTTTGCTTGTTCTAGAGTTGTAATGCCATTTCTTCTATAATCAGCTAATATTCTTTCAATATATTTAAGACTTTTAGCTCCGTTGAGAACTGCTTGTTTAATGGCATATCTTGTTAGTTCATTATCTTTCCAGTTAGAAATAACTTCATATTCTATTCCATTAATAGTTCTTCCAAAAGCTTCTTCAACATAAAAATACAAGTCTTTAGAATCAGCATTATTACATATATCTGAAGCTTCTGCTGAAGATATATTATTTATTTCATTAGTATTTATATTATCATTATTTATTATATTAGTATTTATATGTGTATCGCTCAGAGATACATCTCTAGGTGATACATCTCTTAAAGATACATCATTTACTGATACATATTTTTCTTTTAAAACATAAATATAATCTGTGCTATTTCCTTTAGCCTTAATGATTTCTAAATATCCAGCTTCTTTAATTCTTTTAATTTTTTTATTTATATTTATTCTACTACATTTCATTTTAGTTCCTAAGTATCCTTGATTTATTCTCCAACCATCTGGCAAAGAATATAAGAACACTAAAAGTCTAAAATCTCCATCACTTAATTCACATTTTTGAATAACCGAATTAGGAATAGTAGTATATTTGTTTCTTACCTCACTTTTAAGTATTGGCATATTCCATTCCTTTCTACTTTTAATAGTTTCAAAAGTTATACTTCCTTTATTTAACTAGCAAATCTATTAAATTTGCTATATTTAAATTTTTTTGCTATAATTTAATAGTAAATATTTTATTTACGTCTAGTACTCATAAATGCTTTTTTTGCTATGGCTTTGAGTACTTTTTTATTTTCTTCAAATACAATTTCTAAATATAAACAACACATAAATAATGTAAATATTCCAAACCAGGTTAATTGCCAACCCCGAATTAGCATTACAACATCATGTAAAAGAACAATTATGCAAAATATAAAGCAAAATAAGTCTAATGTTTTACTTAATATAACTTTAAATTTTTTCATAATCCAAACCTCTTTCTCACTAATTTTGTTAAGGCTAGTTTTGGTGTAGTCTGTGGCACAAACAGCCCCTTATTTTTCATTTCTTCTCTAATTTCATTAATCATACCTCTACAGTTTTCCAAACCTACAGTAGGCATCAATGCTTTAAGATCACTTGGTGAAAGGTATGGTTGTTCTAAAATTTCTTCTTTAGTTTTCATATATTTCTCCTTTATCTTTGATCGGTTTTTAATTTTGTTTGGTTTTCCAAACTTTTAGAGTAAAAAAATATATACCCACTTCTGATTTATCAATATGCAATAAATCACACATTCGATAAATATTAGTAGAAGTAAAATCAACATACCCTTGAAGTTTTTGATTTAATGTACTTCGTGCCATCGGAATAGCTTGTGCAAAATTATCTTGAGTATCATAATATTGCTTAATTTTACCTTCAAGAGCGCTATAATCAAATTTCATTTTTTTGTCCATTTTTATCTCCTTTCTGGTTTGATTTTCCAAACTCAATGTAAGTTTATCATGAGAAAACGCATATGTCAATAGTTTTTGTTTGACTTTCCAAACTTTTTTATTGATAATAATTTCAAAATGTAGTATAATACTTTTATGAAAGGAGTTTTTGTATGGAGAAAATTTCTGTTAGATTGAATGAAGCGTTAAATTTAAGAAATATGAAACCTATAGAACTATCCGAAAAAACTAATATTGATAAAGGTTCAATAAGTTGTTATCTCTCTGGTAGATATGATCCCAAATCCAAGAATATTTATCTTATGGCAAAAGCTCTCAATGTAAGTCCAACATGGCTGCTAGGGTATGATGTTCCGATGGAAAATGATGATAATCTATCCAAATTAGGATATTTTTTGAATAATATTGATTATAATGAAATTGATGAAATTATTAAAAATGATAAAGATAATAAAATCATCGCTCAATTAAATAGTGATATAATCAAATATATTAAAATTTCTGATTTAAAATTAGAATATGAATATACTACTATTTATGAGCATTCAATTGATTACAATATAAATTTAGTATATAACAATTATAAAAATGATAAAGAACTTGATAAAATTTTATCAAATGTTAAAACACAATTAATTGGTGGATTTCCAAATGCAAAATTATATAAACTATTTTTATCAATAAAAAAATATTACAAAGATGATGATTTTGATAAAATTCTGAGTCAAAAGAATAATTAGGATAAATACTAACTAGGTGAAAAAATATAAAGCATAAATCTTTTAGTTATAATAATTTTTGGAGGAATATGAAATGAGAATACGAACTACACATAGAATTGCAAATAATACATATGTTACAAAGAGTTGGAATCCTAATGGAGGATTAATTAAAAATATTTTTTTTCTAATTGTTAATTTATATATATTATTATTTCAAGTATTATGGATTGTGATAAAATGGTTCACTAATAAAATCAAAAGTAAAAAAAATGTACAATAAAAAAGACTCCGTACTACTAATACGAAGCCAAACGCAATAAAGCGTACATAAAATAAATACTATCCGATCAAAGACAAATACTTTTTTATGTACCTTTATTGTAACAGATTTAAAAGAAAAATGCAATAAAGGAGAGATAAAAATGTCAGTTTATAAAAGTAAAAATCCTACTAAAGATGGAAGACAATATTTTTTTAGAATTAAATATAAAGATATATTTGGAGAAACACATGATTATTCTTCACAAAAATTTAAAAGTCCAAAAGAAGCTAAAAATGAAGAAGCAATTTATAGAATCAAAATTGCTAATCAAGAGACTTGTACTAGTAATATAACTATTAAACAATCGTGGTTAGAATTAAGAGACCACAAGTCTAAGCAATTCAAAATACAAACAATAATTAAAAACGATAATTTATTCGAGCATTTGCAACCAATTGAAGATGAAAAAATAAACGAATTAAATATATTAAAAAATAAACGTTTCTTGAATTATATTGATAATCTAAATTTTAGTGTTGCTTATAAAAACAAAATCTTAGGATTATATAGACAAATAATTATTTATTCAAATAAGCACTATAACACCAGTGATTCAATTTTAAAATTTATAGAAAACTTTCGAGAAGTAAATGCTATAAAAAAAGAAATGGATTTTTTTACATTAGAAGAATATAAAAAATTTGACCATGAAATAAAAGAATTTGAATATCATGTCTTCTTTGAATTATTATATTTTTGTGGTTTGCGCCAAGGGGAAGCACAAGCATTAACTTGGAATGATATAAATCTAGAGAAAAAAGAAATAAAGATAACAAAAACTTTAACCACAAAAATTAAAGGTGAAAACTGGACAATATCTAGTCCTAAAACTAAAAATAGTATAAGAATATTACCATTAACAGAAAAACTTGTAAATGACTTAAAGAGTATGCAAAATAGAGCCAAGAAATATACAGATTATTCCGACAATTGGTTTATATTTGGAAATGCTATATGTTTTAAAGAAAGCACAATACAGAAAAAGAAAAATGAATACTGCAAACTTGCTAAGGTTAAACAAATTAGAGTACACGATTTTAGACATAGTTGTGCTAGTCTCCTAATTAATCAAGGTGCTAGTATAGCACTAGTTAGTAAATATTTAGGTCATGCAAATATAAGCATAACTTTAAACACTTATACTCACATGTTTAAAAGTGAATTAAATAGTATATCCAATATGCTAGACAATTTATGAAACACATTTCAAACACACTTTTAATAGATTTTAATATAATTTATTATAATTTGCTATTAATTATTACGCATAAACACAAATAATTACATTTGATTATAACTATATATTGCATCTCGTACGAGTCACCAAGATGTATACAAAAAGAAGGCTAAAAACCTTCTTTTTATTTATTGTCAAATTTATTATTTCTAATTTTCTTTAATACTAAACAAAGTTTTAATTGTTCCTCTTGCTTTTTCTCGTCATTAAATAATAATCTTTTAGCAGTTGGCACAAACTGGGAATTACATGTTATAGAATTAGCACCGACTTCAGAAAAGAAATCTAAATTTTCAGCAAAATTTGTATGCATTCCACAAAAACCTATAGTAATCTCTGGATTTACTATTCTTGCTCGATAAACACCCTCTCTTACCAATGCTTTTACTCTTTCATCTAATATTGCAAAACTTTTATGATGACTATTTCTAGACATTTTAGTAACATCTTCTGTTAAATCATTTAAACCAATATCAATAAAATCAGCATAATAAGCAATGTAATCTGCTCTATTTAAAAACCAAGTGTATTCCACCATTGCTCCAATTCGAAATCTATCATAGTCTATTTCTTCTGCAATTTTACTAAACACTTTTCTCACTTCTTTTGTACTACTATAACTATGATTTATTGGTACTAAAATATCCACAAAACTATCTGTATTTTTAGCAGCTTCTAAAATTGCCCTAGCTTGAGCCTCTAAAAATTCAGGATATTTAGTTAAAGCCGCATCTCCTCTAAGTTCTTGCTTATTAAAAAAATATCTAGAAGTTTGCTCTTCGGTTAAAAAATCCTCTAATTTAGCATCTAATAATCTAAAAACAACTCTTTTACCATTAGCGACCCTAAGTATCTTTTCTGCTTCTGCTCTTTGTATTCTAGCACATTCTTGAATAACTTTGCTTTTTTTATCCTCATCTTTTGTAATAAACATTTCTTTATAAATTGGTGAACCATGTTTAATAAACATATCTTCTGTTCTGACAAGGCCAATGCCTTCAGCACCATTACTAAATGCATCTATTGCAGCTTCATAACTACTTGCATCTGCTAAAACTTCTATTGCACTATTTTTCGCTTTTTCTCTTTCTAATGTTGCTTTTGCATAATTACCCATTTCATCAGTTTTTAATCTACCATATTCGTTAACATCAAATCTTCTTCCATTTTCATCTACGGCATACAAAAAATTTGTATAATATAAATCACCAATAGAATTATCTAAATTTGATATAACATGATGTCCAAATTCCGTATCACTAGCATCAACTTTTGCTAAATCAATTACTTCATCAATTATAGCATTTTTAAGTCTGGCTCGACATATTGCTTCTTGGTTACTATTAACATTTATTAGTTTATGCCCTTGAACATTTTCTCCAAAATCAATACCAAAAGTGTTAACAAGTGAAGCATCTACAATTGCTGGGCCTTCAAACGGAAATGGTAAGTCATCAAGACAAATACCAATATCTGCACCTACTTCTATATCTAAAGGTTTAATATTTACTAGTGTATTATCTTGAAAAGTATATTCCCTTTGATTATAGTAAAGTATCTGCTTATGAGCAATTTCTGGTGGCGCTACTGCACTAAATACTTCATATGCCGTTTTTTCTCCCTTTAGTAAAGATATTACATCATCTTTATTAAAACCAATAACTTCCATTGCCTTGAGAAATACTTTTAATTTTTCTGAAAGTGGCATATTATCCCAAACATTATCATCATCAAAATCTCCATATCCCCCATCTACTACTAAATCAGGAATATTTCTATCAAAATCAAAAAAGCCTGTTTTCTTTTTTCCTTTTATAATAGGAAACTCTTTTTGAACACAATTTGACAAATCTGGTTTTAGCATCAAAACACATAGTTTTCTTTCTTCCATGCTTTCATTACTTAAACTTCCATCAAGTTCAAATCGTACAGCCATATCATATATAAAACCATTTTCGATATATTCTCCCCTAACAACATCTACTGTTAAAGATGGTATTGCTGAACTATGTCCATAATTTTTTTTAGTATAACCCTCAATCATTCCCTTATCTAATTTTTTTACAGGATGTCCTAAAATACCATCATCAACTTTAGGAACAAATTCTATTTCTGGACATATAGACTCTCTATCATATTTCCAATAAACAATGAAATCACTCTTATGCAAATGATAAGCAAATTCTATAAGTTTTTTTACTTCTACTGAATCAAAATTCATAAATAATAGTCTCCTTGTATAATTACAAATATTCTAACATATAAAATCAAAATATGCTATATTATTTAAAAAAGACTAAGAACAAATCTCAGTCTTCTTGATAAATACCAAGTTTATAAGCTTCTATATTATATTTTTTCAAATATAATTCTACGTATCCGATATGCACTTCACGAGATA
>CAYMVR010000045.1:0-7355 GCA_964393945.1 uncultured Muribaculaceae bacterium
ACCACCTTGAATAGCAGCACCCATAGCTACTACTTCATCTGGGTTAACACTTTTATTAGGCTCTTGACCTAATTCTTTCTTAACTAATTCTTGAATGTATGGAATACGAGTTGAACCACCTACTAATATTACTTTATCAATATCTTTAGCAGTTAGTTTAGCATCTTTTAGGGCTTTACGTACAGAATCCATTGTAGAATCAAATAAATCTCTATTTAAATCTTCAAATTTAGCTTTAGTTAAAGTTGTTTCAAAGTGAACTGGTCCATCATCATTTTGGGCAATGAATGGAAGACTAATTGATGCAGTAGTCATACCTGATAAATCTTTTTTGGCTTTTTCAGCAGCTTCTTTTAATCTTTGCATAGCCATTTTATCTTTAGATAAATCAATGCCTTGTTCACCCTTAAATTCATCAACTAAATAATCCATGATACGATTATCGAAATCGTCACCACCTAAACGGTTATTTCCAGTTGTGGCTTTAACTTCAAAAACACCATCACCTAATTCTAGTATAGATACATCGAATGTACCTCCACCTAAGTCATAAACAAGTATTGTTTGAAGTTTATCTTGTTTATCAAGACCATATGCTAGAGCAGCAGCAGTTGGTTCATTAATAATTCTTTCTACTTCTAAGCCAGCAATTTTACCAGCATTTTTAGTAGCTTGACGTTCAGCATCATTAAAGTATGCTGGAACAGTAATAACGGCTTTAGTTACTTTTTCACCTAAATAACTTTCGGCATCCTTTTTTAATTTACTTAAAATTTTAGCAGATATTTCCTCAGGTGTGTATTTTTTACCGTTGGCTTCTACTTTTTCTGCAGTACCCATTTTTCTTTTAATTGAAGAAATTGTATTTTTAGCATTAGTTACAGCTTGGTTACGAGCAATTTGCCCTACCATTTCTTCATCACCTTTAAAGGCTACAACAGATGGTGTTGTTCTTGCTCCTTCGGGATTAGTAATTACTTTAGGTTCGCCACCTTCCAAAACAGCAACACAACTATTTGTTGTACCTAAGTCAATACCTATAATTTTACTCATTTTTATCATTCCTTTCATTTATGGCGGGTAATTTCTTTACCCAATCTAAGAGTATCTTATTGTATTTATTTATTTCATTTTGAATATCGTTAAAATCTTTATGGATCCCAGAATCAAAGTAATTTATTATTACTTCAATTCCGTCCATTTCTGTTTTACTCCAATCATTAGTCTCGTCGCACCAGGCTGGAGTTTTGATAAAACCATCTGGTATACTTTGAAAGTGATAATCACTTATAAACTTGATATATATTCCTGTAAAATCATCTAGACAAAAATATGTATATTCATCTTTATCTTGAGATATTATAAAGTTACCTGGAGAAGGTTCATACTCAGAAATCTTACAAGTTTTTTTATAGTATACTGGGGGTTTTACGTGTCCACCACAACAAGCCTTAGTATAATATCCTTTTTTGTTTAATAAAGATATTGCCTCGGCAATGTTATCATCAACTTCAATAATCTCGTTATCATCTATTATTTCATAAGTTTTACTATTTATAATAGTATGGTTATTCATTTTCATTAGATTCTTTTTCACTTACTTTAACCATGGCCGGTCTTATCAATCGATCATTATACATATAACCTTTTTGCAAGCAATCTAAGACTGTATTTTCTGGTACCTCACTAGAGGCTTCAGTTAAAACAGCATTCATAACATTAGGATCAAATGGCTCATTTTCACAAGGTATTTCTTTTATCCCTTTTGCCTCTAATATTGAAATCATATTTTCATAAATCATTTTGAAGCCATCTAAGAACTTTTCATTGCCTTCAGACTTTATTTTAAGTGCTCGTTCAAAGTTGTCGATTACTGGTAGAAGTTTTTCAGCGAGATCAAAGCCATCATATTTGTATAAACTTTGCATATCCATCTCATATCGACGACGCATATTTTGCATTTCTGCCGTAATTCGTAAAAGTTTTTCTTTTAATTCTAGGTTGGCACTCCTTAGTTCTTCTTTTTCTTTATCTATTTTTATTTTGCGTTCTTTTTTCTTTTCCTTAATTGGAGGTGCCTCGGTTTGTTCATTATTTGTCTTTGTTTCTAATACTTCTTCAGTATTCTCTTTTACTATTTCTTCTTCGTTCAATTTATTCACTTTCTCCTTCTAGCCATTTGTTTAAAATATTTAAGACACCGACGACTTTATCATATTCCATACGTTTAGGCCCTATAATAGCAATAGTTCCTTCTTCGCCACCCATAGAATAATTAGTTTTAATTACCGTTACATTATCGTCAAACTCGTTTTCACTACCAATATAAATACTAATATTTTTATCTTTGGTATTGTTTTCAATCTTACGAACTTGACTTTCATCTTCAAGTTTAGTAATTAATCTTTTAATTTCTTCGGAATCATTATATTCTGGTTGCTGCAACATTTTGGTTTTTCCAACAACGTGGACGTTTTTACTACTACTAACAAAATCATTAAAGGCTTCATAGAAAATGCCATATATAGCTTCATATTGTTGCATCTGTTGTGAAATAATTGGTTTTATTTCAAACTCTAAACGTTCAGATATCATAGGGATTGGGGTTCCTATTAACATCTTATTAATTATTTCACTAGTTTTAATTACTTCTTTTATACTGGCACTTTCTGGAACAACGAATTGTTTATTTTTAACTATTCCTTTATCAGTACATACCAGCGCAACTATTTTATTATCCTCAAGAGGAATAATGGATATTTGCTTTAAAGTGTTTTCATAGGATTCTTTACCTAGAGATACACTTGTATAATTAGTTATATCACTAATTATTTCTAAGCAAGCTTCAATTGCTTCACTAACCATTAAGTTCTGATTAGAAAATATCGTTTGAAGTTTTAGCATATCCTCACCAGTTAATTCTTTAGGTTTCATTAAATTTTCCACATAATATTTATAACCCGCTTCACTTGGAATACGGCCACTTGATATGTGATTTTTTTCAATAAATCCTAAACGCTCTAACACAGCCATTTCATTTCTAATGGTAGCACTAGAACAATCAAATTTTTCACATAAGTGTTTAGAACCAATTGGCTTAGCCTCTTTTATATAGCCCTCAACTATTTCTTTTAAAAGGTCTTTTTGTCTTGCGTCCATTTTATCACCTTATTAGCACTCTTTCTTTTTTAGTGCTAATATCATTATAATATTATGCTTAACACTTGTCAATATATAACTTAATAATTTACAAATATTTATTTTAAAAGACAAATTTCATACTTTTTTATATTATTTCATACATTAATAATATGGGAATTGGTATTAAATTACAGAGGCTTAACCAAGAAGATTTTATCTGGATTATTTATGTTTTTATTGCATTATTTGCAATTATTTCGGATGTTTATGAAAGAAATTATATTTTAACTAATAATAAGAAAAGTCAAAAAAAATTTAAAACAATTAATATAACAATATTCATTGTGGCCTTATTTATTTATGTTTATTTTGTATTGGTAAATTATGAAGATGTCCAAGCTTTAAAAAAAGATATATCAAAAAAAGAAGGCCTTAACCAACACTTGAGTTTAGTTTCAGCACTTCTATTTTTAATTGGGGGAGTTATTGCTTTATATGTAGAACTTACAAGCGATACTCCAGATGTTGAGTTAGCGTAGAGAAAGATAAGCGTGGTTACTTTCTAAGGTTCTTCCTTTTAGTTCTGCTAGTTCTGATACGCTCACAACTTGATAGCCTTCCTTATATAACCATGGTAATATAATTTTTAACGATTCATAACTTGAATCATATAATTCATGCATTAAGATAATAGCACCATCATGAACATTTTCTTTAATATAATTTACAATGTGATCAACATCACGGTAACGCCAATCTTCTGTATCTAAATCCCATAAAATAAGAGGATTACTAATATTTTCTAAATTTGTTTTATTATAAGCTCCATATGGCGGTCTTAAAAGCTTAATATTACTACCTGTAATAGAATTATATAACTCATTAGTTTTATTTAAACTTGCCTCGACTTTTTCATTACTATTTGTTTTAATATTTAAATGGTCATATGTATGTGATCCTATTTCATTACCTGAATTATAAGTATTTAAAACACAACTTTTACAACTATTCATCATACGTCCAACCATAAAGAATGTAGCGTGAGCTTTATTCTTAGCTAGTTCTTCTAAAATTAACGGATTATATTTTCCACTTGGTCCATCATCAAATGTTAAGGCAACCGCCTTTTTATTTGGATCATAATCATAGCCATTTTCTATTTCTAATGATTTACTTAGTTCAGGGGCCATTATTAGATAATCTTTTATTTCATTATAATCAATTTTTAAATTTAACTCTTCATTATATTCATATGGCAATTTATAATTATAATAATATACTATTACTTCAAAGTTTTTTACATAATAAGTTTTAATTACTTCTTTATTACTTAGAGCATCCGTTATAAACTGGGGATATTTTTTATTTAATAATTCATTTTCCTTTTTTAAATATTCTTCAAGTTTGGATACTTTAATAATATTTATAAAACTTAATTCTTCCCCTGTAGTAGTATTTAAAATTAAACTTTCATATTGGTCATTATTTTTATAAACAAAACTTAAATAACCATCTAAATCGCTACTTTCATATTCAATATTTGGATGTTTTTCTTTTATTTCAGCAATTTTTTCGTCAATATTTATTTTTTTCTTAGGGCTTGCTAAACTCGGATCAATACTACTTAAGACATTTTTATTAAGCATAAATAGTACTAATATTATAAAACCTAATACAGCTGCTAAAAATATTAATAACAATGTCCCTTTATCAAAACCATCTATTATTTTTCTCATACTACCACTACCTATCTATATTATAACTATTTTTAAATATTTTTTACATCCTTTTTTATGAATATTATATATGTTAGACATAATATTACACTAATGTATGCTATTATAACCATAAGTGATGTATTAAAACTAAAACCATATGGGTTACTAGTCATATTTACTAAATATTCAAAATTCCAATGGACGGAAATAAAGTATTTTAAAATATTAATATTATATACTAAAACTAAATTAGAAATAATTTTTCCTGCTAAATAAGTCAAGAATGTTAAAGTTATCGCAGCACTAGTTGAGGCAGCAATGGTGCTTATGCTAAAGCAAAATATGGCAAGAATTAAATAAACTGGATAATTTGCTAAAAGCATACTTATTAAATACTTAATAATACTAACGCTTACTAGAGTTCCACTACTGCTATTATATATCAGAACTGGTATAGATAGAGAACTAAAGCCTAATATTAGACCTCCTATGATAATTTCTGTTATAACCATAAAAATTAAAATAAGAGGAATTGATATTAAAACAGTAAGTAGTTTAGATGATAAAATAGTATGTCGTTTATATGGTTTAGTAAGTAAATATTTAATTGTGCCTTTATTATATTCTTCACTTGTAATACTACCTGCAATCATAACAATATAAATAATGATAAATAATTCAAACTCACCAGTAAAATTAAATAATACTTGTTTTAGGGTTTCGTTATTATTAATATCAACTTTGTGTTCTAGAATATACTTGTTTTTGAGATATTCTTTTTTTAATTCTTCGAATCTCTTTTGCTCTTCTTTAGTTTTAACCTCTTTACTACCAAGATTTGTATATTCAACTAAAGAAGTTTCAATAGCTATTATGGTATTATTTAAATAGTTATCAGAATCAAAAGAAATGGTATTTTCTATTCTATAATCCGCAAGGCTTAAGTATTCATCTAATCTTTTTGTAACTAATTCGTCCTGACTATTCTTTTTATTTTCTTCTAATATATGCACTTTTTCTTTAACGTAATATTGCCAATCATTATATTTTATTCTTTCTTGACATTCTTCTAGTTCTTTGCTTAACTTAATTCTTAAATCAGGATCTTTGGTAATATACTCGTTTTCATATTGTGATTTAATAATCTTACTTAAGTATTCTGTAACTAAATATTTTCGATTATTGTCTTTATATTTATTTTTTATTTCTTCTGTTTTAATTATAGTTAAGTTCTCTATATATTCTTCTAGTTCATCAGCTTTGGTTAAATCAAGATTATTATTTTTCTTTTGTAACTCGGCAATATCGATAGCATCATTATTCTCTAGTTCATTTAATTTTAAATAAATCATATTGGTTAATACTGCGTACATTATGAAAATAAAAGTAACAACATAAAAACTTTTTTTATGGATTAGTTTATGAAACTCATTTTTAATTAATTTATTCAATAGTTTCACCACCCGCTCTATTTATAAAGGCTTCTTCTAAAGATAATACCTCTTTTTTTACTTCATATACTTTTATTTTCTTTCTTACTAATTTGCTTATTAAGGCAGCTATTTCTTCTTCACTACTAATAACTTCAAAATAATTATCATCTATCTTGGTATATTTATCCTTTATAAGAGATAAAGAAGACTTGATATCATCAACTTTAATAATATATTTATTTTCATCTATTTTTCTTATTTCTTCGATAGATGTTTCTTCGATAATACGGCCTTTTGATAGTATACAAACTCTATTACAAAAACTTTCTAATTCACTTAAATTATGACTGGATATTAAAATAGCCACACCTTTTTTAGATAATTCTAATAATAATTCTCTTAAAGCTTTTATACCTTCAGGATCTAAACCATTTGTCGGTTCATCTAATATTAAAAGATTAGGCTTATGAACTAGTGCAATAGCAATGCCTAAACGTTCACGCATACCAAGAGAATATTTACTTACCTTATCATCAATTCTACTTTCTAAACCAACTAAGTTAATTACTCTTATTAAATCATCATCAGTGCAATCTTTATAATAACTAGCTTGGAGTTTTAAATTATCATATCCCGATAAATACATATACACATCAGGTGATTCAACTAGGCAGCCTACTTTTCTTATGGTTTTAGTATAATTTTTCTTTATGTCATAGCCATTAATTAATACTTTACCACTAGTGATTTTTTGAAGGCCTAAAATACATTTTATGGTTGTTGTTTTTCCAGCACCATTAGGGCCAATAAAAGCTAAAATATCTCCCTCATTAATTTCAAAACTAACGTCTTTTAATATTTCTTTATTGCCTATTCGTTTACTTAGTTTTTCAACTTTTAAAATATTCATATTTTTTCCTTTCTTTAGTGAAAGTGGTGAGTTTATTATACAGCATAAGTTACTTCTCTACAAGTAATAATGTTACTCAATATATTTAGATAAAAAAGACGACTATTTAATATAGCCGCATTCTTCACAAAGAATTGTTTTATTTTTATTTAC
>CAYMVR010000046.1:0-7344 GCA_964393945.1 uncultured Muribaculaceae bacterium
ATATCATAAAAATATTAATAATGATAGTTTATTAAATCAACTATTATAGCAATAGCTATTCTTATTGTCGAAAAGTGTCGAACGGTTTTTCTGGACTTTTTGGAGAACTTGCTTTAGAGTAAGGCTTAGAGCGTTAGGCGTGGTGTCTACTAATTTTGACATAAATATTACCTCTCTTTTGGGAATCCAGGGGTTTTGGTTTTACTTTATGAAGGAGTTAGTTATATGAAGTTTATACGGAATATTATAAGTGAACTCTTCGGAGCAAAACAAAAGACATCGACGACTATTATTATTCTAGTGAATAAAATAGAAATCAATGTCTACCCACAAAAGTAGGCATTATGTTCTAACGCTCTACTAAATTTAGTTTAACATATTTTTTATATAAATACAATGATTTAAATATATTACTTTATAAACATAGCATCGCCAAATGAAAAGAAACGATAATTATTTTTAATGGCTTCTTCATAAGCTTTTAAGATTATTTCACGACTTGATAAAGCACTTACAAGCATGAGAAGCGTCGATTTTGGTAAGTGAAAATTAGTTATAAGAGCATCTATGGCTTTAAATTCAAAACCAGGATATATAAAGATATCAGTATTGCCACTGCACTCTTTAAATTCATTATACTTATGCATAACTGTTTCTAATACTCTAGTTGAGGTAGTGCCTACGGCAATAATTCTTCGGTTTTCTTTTTTGGCTTTATTTAATTTGTCAGCAGTTGCTTTATCCATAATATAAAATTCACTATGCATATGATGTTCTAAAATGTTATCGGTTTCTACGGGTCTAAATGTGCCCAAGCCAACATGAAGGGTTACAAATTCTATTTCGATACCTTTTTCTTTTATTTTATCTAAAAGGTCATTCGTAAAATGTAAGCCTGCGGTTGGGGCAGCAGCACTTCCAATATTTTTAGCGTATACCGTTTGATAACGATCTTTATCTTTTAATTTCTCATGAATATATGGAGGAAGAGGCATACTTCCTAATTTATCTAGAATTTCCATTAAAATTCCATCATAAATTAATTTAATATGAACTAAGCCTTCATCACCTTTTTTAATTACTTCGGCTTGTAATTCACTACTAAAAGTTACAATAGTTCCAACTTTTAATCTTTTAGCAGGTCTTGATAAGCATTCCCAAATATTATTTCCTAAATCTTTTAAAAGAAGAAGTTCAATAACGGCATTGGTTTCTTCTTTTTTGCCAATAAGTCTTGCGGGTATAACTTTAGTATCATTTAGAACTAAAACATCACCTTTATTTAATTCATCTATAATATCATGAAATATTTTATGATTAATCGCTCCTGTTTTTTTATCTAGAACTAATAACTTTGAATTATCTCTTTCTTTAATTGGAGTCTGAGCGATTAATTCTTCAGGTAAATTATAATCAAAATCACTTAAGTTCATTTTTACACTTCTTTCCGTAGAAAAGCCTCTACTTTGTCTAATATTTCACTTGCAATATCTTCAATACTTCGTAATTCGTCATTACTTAAACAATTTACTTTTTGATATTCATATATACTCGATAATTCAAAATATGCGATTTCAGCCATGTGAAGAAGTGTAGTATTTGCCACTTCTCCTCTTTTTTCTTTTAGTAGGCATACTTTCTCATAAGGCAAGTAAAGAAATATTACCATATCTGGCCTTGGTAAGTCAAGTAAAACAAATTCTAAGTTATCAAGCCATTCATACATAATATGTCTTTCTTTGATATCTCTTATTTTGCCTCCTTGAAAGGCCATATTGGATTCTACATATCTATTTATTATAACTATATAATCATCATCTAAATATTTTTTTATGTTCTCTATATTGTAAAGGCGGTCAGCAGCATAGTAAAGGCTAGATATTTTAGGATCAACATTATGAGCTCCTTCTTTAAATAATGAAGGCGAATTTTTCCCTAGGTAATAGTCTCCAATAATTTTACCAGTTGGAGATTCATAATTAGGGAAACTAAAACTTATGGCTTTATAGCCTTTATTTTTTAAGTTTGCTAATAACTTTTCAGTTTGAGTTTGTTTTCCTGAACAATCAGTACCTTCTATTACTATTAACTTGCCTTTACTCATAAGATCCTCCTAATTAATTGGAAATTTTGAAGTTAAAGCTAGTACTTCTTCATCTAATTCTTTCAATATTTCTTCATTATCTTTATTTTTTAATGCTTTAGCAATAATATGGCCGATTGTTTCGAATTCACTTTCTTTTAATCCTCTAGTAGTCATAGCTGGACTTCCAAGCCTGATACCACTAGTTTTAAATGGAGATTCGGTTTCATTTGGAATAGTATTTTTATTAACTGTGATATGAATTTTATCTAATAGTTTTTCTGCTTCTTTACCAGTCATACCTAAACTACTTTTAACATCTACTAAAAGTAAGTGATTATCAGTACCGCCAGAAATTATTCTTAAATCCTCACTTGCAAGGGTATTTGCTAGAGTTTTAGCATTTTTAATAACTTGTGCAGCATAGTCTTTGAACTCTGGTTGTAGGGCTTCGTAGAAACATTCTGCTTTCGCTGCAATAATATGCATTAATGGTCCACCTTGAATACCTGGGAAAATGGTTTTATTAATTTTAGTAATTATTTCTTCATTATTAGTTAAAATAATACCACCCCTTGGACCTCTTAGCGTTTTATGAGTAGTAGAAGAAACAACATCAGCATAATCAACGGGATTTTCATGTAGACCGGCAGCAACTAAACCTGCAATATGAGCCATATCAACAAATAATAAAGCCCCTACTTCATCAGCTATTTCTCTAAATTTTTTGAAGTCAATGAATCTAGAATAAGCACTAGCTCCCGCAACAATCATTGCTGGTTTTTCTTTTAGAGCAATGTTTCTTATTTCTTCGTAATCTAACATTTCTGTTTCAGGATTTAAGTTATAAGCTACAAACTCATAATCTAACCCACTAAAATTAATAGCGTGGCCATGAGTTAAGTGTCCACCATGAGAAAGATTTAAACCTAAAACTTTATCTTTCTTATTTAGTAATGCGCGATAAACAGCCATATTAGCACTTGAACCACTATGAGGTTGAACGTTAGCATATTTAGCATTAAATAATTTAGTTACGTATTCAATTGCAAGTTCCTCCACAGTATCTACGTTTTCACAACCACCATAATACCTTTTATGAGGATATCCTTCGGCATATTTATTAGTAAATATACTTCCTTGTAATTCTAATACGCTTTTTGATACATAATTTTCAGAAGCAATTAATTCAATATTATTATTTTGTCTTATAGTTTCACGCTCTAAAGCGTCTTTAATTCTTATATCCATTTTTTTATTTCCTCTCTTTTGCACTTTTTACAACATTTGATAAAAGCATTGTGATAGTCATTGGGCCTACGCCTCCTGGTACAGGAGTGATATAGGATGCTTTATCTTTAACATCTTCAAAATCAACGTCACCAATAACTTTGCCATCTATACGATTGATGCCTACATCTATCACCACAGCATTTTCTTTTATATCTTCTTTTTTTATAAAATTAGCTTTCCCAATGGCAACAATAAGGATATCGGCTTTGCTTGTTACTTCTCTTAAATTTTTGGTTTTGGAGTGAGCAATAGTAACTGTTGCATCACGATTTAATAAAGCAAGAGCAAGTGGTCTTCCAACAATTTTACTACGACCTATAATGACGATATTTTGACCGCTTATAGGAATGCTTTCATGTTCTAGCATTTTTATAATGCCATATGGTGTTGCAGAAATAAATTTTTCTTCATTACCTGCTAGATGTCCAAGACTCGAAAGACTGAAGCCATCAACATCTTTTTCAGGTATTATTAAATTCATTAGTTTATCTTCATCTAAATGTTTAGGTAATGGGCTTTGAATCATAATACCATCAATTGAATCATTATTATTTAATTCATTAACACAATCAATGATAACTTGTTCTTCTACATCTTCTTTGAAATGATATAATTCACTTTTAATGCCTATTTTTTCACATGCCTTCATTTTATTTCGAACGTAAATCTCGCTGGCAGGATTTTCCCCAACGCGAATAATGGCAAGGCCTGGTGTTAAATTATTTTCTTCTATTTCTTTCTTAATATTTTCCCTTAATTCTTTTGCTATTTGTTTTCCATCAATAATATTCATTTTTTACTTCCTTTCTAAAACAATGATTCTTGACGATTGATTTGTAAGTGCTCATAAGCCTTATCAGTAGCGACTCGGCCACGTTGAGTTCTTTTGATGAATCCCTCTTGAAGTAGGAATGGCTCAACTACATCTTCAATTGTTGTTACTTCTTCCCCTATGGCTGTAGCAATTGTTTCAACTCCAACTGGCCCTCCATTAAATTTAGTAATAAGAGCATTCAAATACTCAATATCGATTTGATCAAGACCATATTCATCAACTTTTAACCTCTTTAAACTATCTGTTGTTATTTCATAATCAATAATGCCTGTGCCTTTAACTAAAGCAAAATCTCTAACTCGTTTAAATAAACGATTAGCCACACGTGGTGTTTTGCGACACCGCTTGGCTATTTCCAAGGCGGCATCATCTTTAATATTCATATTTAAAACACGGCCAGTTCTTTTTACAATTTGTTGTAATTCTTCATCATTATAATAGTTGAGTTTAGAAACAATACCAAAACGGTCTCGTAAAGGACTTGATAAATCCCCAGCACGAGTTGTTGCTCCAACTAGTGTAAATGGCGGCAAATTTATTTTAATGCTTTTACTTTTACCTTCTGCTCCTATAATAATATCTAATTCAAAATCCTCCATCGCCGGATATAAAATTTCTTCAACAAATTTAGGCATGCGATGAATTTCATCGATAAATAAAACATCACCGGGTTCTAGTGTAGATAAAACTGCAGCTAGATCACCACTTTTTTCTAGTGATGGCCCACTGGCAGTTTTAATATTACTACCAAGTTCATTAGCAATTATGTGAGCTAGTGTAGTTTTTCCTAAACCTGGAGGGCCATATAATAAAACATGATCTAGAGACTCATTTCGCATTTTTGCTGCTTCAATAAACACCCGTAAATTCTCTTTTATTTCTTTTTGCCCTATATATTCATCAAGTGAAATAGGCCGCAAACTAGATTCGAATATATCACTATCTAATTCTTCACTCGTTATAATTCTATCACTATCCATCTTGTTCTCCTTTTCTAGTTTTTAGATATTCTATTATTTCATACCAATCATTAAAACTTTGATATTTAGATGATTTTTCACCAATCTTTAGACACTCAATATCATATTTACTAATATCGTCTAGGTTTGCTTCTTTGTCATCTATAAATATTTCGCATTTATTTTTATAAGCTGATGCACCTTTATATTCTTTATTAAATAGTATCTTATCATAATTTAAGCCATGATTTTTAAAGTATTTCTTAGTTATACTTTTTTGTTTCTTGCAATGAGTTTTGTTTCTGGCTGTAATTATGATAATCTTGTATTTATTTTTCTTTAAATATTCGAATGCTTCTTTGACTCCTTCTTTTAATTCGCAAGTTTCATGAATTTTACCTTCATATAAGTCTAAAAACTCATCTTGTTTATCTTTGGGTAAATCGCGGACTAATTTATAACCAGGAGCATACTCTTTTAAATATTCGTGTGCTTTTTTACCAGTTTGTGTTATAGTACTATCAATATCAATCCCAATTACTTTCATTTGGGCTCCTATTTAAGCATTAGTTGTAAAGCTTCTTTTACTTGGCCTTCAATATCTAAAGATGCATTAACTTTTGGTAAAACTTTCTTTATTTCACTATTTTTGTATCCTAGACTTTCTAAGACACTAACTAAATCATCAAAACTGCCATCCACATTCATATCTTCTTTTTTGGCAAGTTTTCCTTTTAAATCTAAGATTATTTGACGAGCAAGTTTCTCACCAATTTTAGGAAACTTAGTAAGATATAAAACATTTTCACGTTCGATAGCATCAATAATACCGGCGATACTTCCTGTTGCAAGCATTGGCATAGCCATCTTAGGTCCTAAACCTTTAACATTAATTAATCTTAAAAATAAATCTCTTTCTTCTAAATTTTTAAAACCATATAAACTATACTCATCTTCTCTTATTTGATTATATAGATAAACTTTGGCTTCACTATTTAACTCAAAACTAAAAGGATTGGCAACAAAGACGGTATATCCAATTTGATTGTTTTCAATCACGATATAGTTGTTTTCTTGTAAGACAATTTTACCTATTATATAATTTAGCATACTATCACCCTACTTATAATATTAGCATACGAATGTTTAAAAGTATAGACTTTTTATGTCAAAAAAAGAAATTATGAGTTTTCAATAATTTCTTTTACTTGAGATAAGTCATTCATTTTGATAACATGCTCTGTGGCATTTTTCATGTCTTTTAGTTTAAATGCTCCATTATTTATTTCATCTTCTCCTAAAATAATTACATATGGTATATTTTCTTTATTAGCAAAGTCTAAACTTTTCTTTAATTTTTTATTAGTCATTTCTAAATCAATATTAATACCATATTCTCTTAAATCATTAGCAAGTTTTAAACTTTCTACTTCGGTATTCATAGGAATAATATATAAATCAATAATGGAATTATCTTTAAATTTTTCACTATCTTTTAATAAAGCATAAATGGATGTAAGACCAAAACTTACGCCAACAGCAGGATAAAATTCGCCATCATCAATAAATTCAGTAACCATATTATCGTAGCGACCACCACCACCAATAGAGCCACTTAATTTGCCATTTTTTTCATAAACTTCAAAAACATTTCCAGTGTAATAATCTTGACCACGAGCAAGAGTTGATGAGAATGTACAATATTTTATTAAATCGGTACCTTTTAAATAATACTCTAAGTTATTTAGTTCTTCTATACCAGTTTTTAATTCTTCATTTGTCGTATCTTTAAATTTTTTAGTTAAACTTTCTAAATCTAAAGAGAAATATTCTAACAATTTTTCTGTTTGTTCTTTAGTTAAACCAATTTCGATTAAAAATTGTTTAAATTCTTCCGGACTTAATTTGTCTTTTTTGTCAATAATAGTTATAACTCTAGATACTAATTCTTCTTCAACACCACATTCTAAAATTAAACCACGCATTAAATTACGACTATTATATTTAATAATAATTTCTATTTCTAATTCACGAAAAGCTTTAACATAAACATTTAAAAGTTCTGCTTCAATCATTTGCCCTGAAATACCTACTACATCAACATCACATTGGGTAAATTCACGATCTCTTCCTAGTTTTACTGGTCCATCACGGAATACTTTATTTATTTCATA
>CAYMVR010000047.1:0-7310 GCA_964393945.1 uncultured Muribaculaceae bacterium
GTCGGTGTTATTATGGGTGAATTTCTAGTTAGTAAGGCTGGTCTTGGTTATCTTATTATATATGGAACACAAGTATTTAACCTTAATATGGTTATTTCTGGTATTGTTATTTTATTACTTATTTCTTTTATATTATATAAACTGGTTACTTTACTTGAAAAAAAGCTTCTAAAAAATTAGAGGCTTTTTATTTACTATCTTCATTCTCCTATTAAATAGGTTACTTTTTTTGGAACTATTCGAAATTTTTGAATAGTTGAATTTTTTTAATTTTATCTTAATTTATTAAATGTTTATTATGTAAATCTTCAAAAATTAATTCATCAACTGGAGAAATTTTTACATCTAAATGGCTGTAATCTAACCATTTTAGTTCTGCAATTTCTGATGATGGTTTTAGATGTCCATTAAAATCAGCAGTATAACATGTCATTGTTACGATTATGCCTTCACTTTTTCCATGAGCTTGGGCTTCAAAAGTTCCATAATAATTAATACTATCTTTTAAAATATCTATATCAAGTTCTTCTTTGCATTCTCTAATTAATACTTCTTCATCTGATTCATTTATTTCTCTTTTACCACCAGGGATATAATAAGTATCTTTACCTTTTGATAAAGTACATAAAATTTTTTCATCTTTTAAATATATAAAAGCAATCTTATCGATTTTATTCATAATATTTTCTCCTTTATTTTTATTTACAAGTAAATCCTTGAATTTCTAAAACTTCTTTTAATTCTTGATATGTTGTATCTTTGGATAGCCCTAGACTAGAGAAATATGAGCCATCCATACCTGAAGTTAATCTAATACCATTTTCTGTTTTTTCAACATTAGATTTTCCTTGAGACGCAATCATTTGCATTAAGGCTTCTCTTTGGTGCATAAGGTCTTCAGTTAAATTTACATCAATCGTAATTCCCATATCTTTAATTTTATTATCTTTAATACTTATTTCTAAAGTGGATACGGAAGGTGACTCGTATAACTCACCTTTAGTAGTACAAGTCATTTCTTCTATTCCATTATTGCTAATAAATATTGAAATGGCTAATATTAAAATTATTATCATAATAATATGTCTTGTTTTCATATTTATTTAGCCTCACTTAATTCTTGCATAATAGTACTCTCATTAGTAGCCCCTGTAAAAGTTTTTATAATCTCACTATTTTTTATAATCATAATTGTTGGGGTTGCTTCAATTTCGTATTTTTTAGAAACATTTTTTGTATCATCATCACTTGTATTAATTGTTACTACTTTAACATCTTTATTATTTTTAGCAATATTAATTAATGTTGGTATCATAGTTAGACATGGTGGACACATATTAGATGAAAATTCGACAACGACTGGTTTATCTGATTTTAAAACTTCACTTTCAAAATTATCATCATTTACTTTTATTATTCCTACTTCACTTGTACTTTCTTCAGTTTTTTTATTATTTCCAAAATAATAGAAAAATGTGATACCTCCTAAAACTAAAATGAATACTACTATTTCTACTATAACACTGATTTTTTTCTTATCCATAAATTTCACTCCTTAACCTATTATTCCTAAAATGCCTTCGATAATTTTCCATATTCCACTAAGTACTAAGATACTACCTGCTATTTTATTTATAATATTATAATTCTTCTTAATAAAATCAAAGGTCTTTTTTACTTTCTCAATGAATATTGTTGTCATAATAAATGGTATGGCTAAACCGAGAGAATATAAAAATAACAATAAAGCCCCTTTTAAAACACTACCAGTAGTACTTGCTAAAATAAGTGCTGATGATAAGAATGCTCCAACACATGGGGTCCATGATAGTGAAAAGATAACACCAAATATTATAGAACTTAAAAGAGTTAAATCTTTCTTATCTTGTTTAAGACCTTTTGATTTATTTAGAATCTTTATAAAAATAAGTCCCATATAATTTAAACCAATTATTATTAGAAATAAACCTAATACAATATTGATATAATCAGAATAAGCATGGACTAATTTTCCTAGGGAACTTGCAAAGACTCCAAGAAGAATAAATACTAAACTAAAACCGGTTGTAAATCCTATTGAATTAATAATAGACTTTTTAGTATTTTTACTTTCTCTTCCAAAATATGAAATATAAATTGGAATTACCGGCAAAACACATGGTGATATAAAAGATGCTAGACCTTCAATAAATGTGATTAAATACTCCATTTCATCTTCTCCTTATTTATTTTATTATATACTTATCAACTTAAATTAACAAGTGCTCTTTTGATTTTTTTTAAATCTTATGTCCTTTATTAATTGGTCTTTAAAATGTAACTATTATTTATAATTAAGGTACTATATAAGAATAATACATCTTTATTATGAAAATCGACATAGTTAGAGAGTAAATTTAGATTTATATATCTTAAATCAATTAATGTTATTTTATGATAATATGGTAATAATAGTGGTGCTAAACTGCTACCAAAAGAATCGCGAAATATTATTAATTCTTTACTTTCAAGGGTAGTATTATTGATTATTTCAATTAGACTACTTGGCCCACTTAAAAAAACATTATAAGGGTCAATACCTTTTAACTCTTCTGTTTTATATATTTCTTTATCTTTATATTCTAAATGTGATACTGTCGCATTATTTGTATATTCATTTGTAAGATATGTTAATTTTTCTGGATTCTTAAAAGGAATTTTATAAAAAGATGAGCCTTTGAATTCTGAATAATCGTTTTCTATGTATTTAACATCTTTAATTTTAAATTTATAATTCTCACTTAATTGGGGTATTATTTTAAAATATGATGGCTGTTTTATATGAATATCACTTTGGTAATAATCATTAATATCTAATAAATTCTCTATATTAATATAAGGTATTTCTATATTATTTTGTAGTTTTGCAAATAAATGGGAATAGTCGATTTTTAAATATTTATTATTATCTAAAAAATAACTCTTATCGGGAATAATACTATAAAAAACATTGCTGTGTTTTAAATACTTATTGTTTATATTATTTAAAGACGTAATAAAATTATTTAAACTGTTTTCATCTAAAGGATATATATTTTCATATATGTAACCACTTTTGAAATAGACATCATTATAACCATAATTGTTTAAAATAAAACGATTAAAAGTATTATTTAAACTTAAAAACTCTTCTCTTAAGAAAAATTGATCTGTTAAGTAATCATCTAAATTTTCTCTAAAGTTTTCTTTTAATTTGCTAATATTTACTAATCTTCTGCGTTCAGAGTTAGATATTATTTTGTCTTCTTCTATTAAACTGGCAATAGAAAAACTAAATATTATAATAAGAAACATAATTGATATGAATTTGTTTTTCATAAATTAAAACCTAAAATAAATAAAAGGATTAAAAGAACTTGAGACAATGCTTGCGATGGTAATTAAAAATAATGCAATAATACTTATCGCCTCTAAACTTTCAAATACTTTTCTTGTTTTTCCTTTCTGTAATTTTTTTATTCTTTCTTTTAAAAAGGGGCTAATACCTATAATGGCTATAATAAGCAAAACTAAATTAGTTTTTAAATAATAAATAAATTCTTTGTTAATAATCGGTACTCCTATACCTATCATTCCTTTTAAAAAGATTAATATTTCTTTTAAGTCCGTTAAATTAAAGATAACAAAACTTATAATAACAACTATTAGAGTGTAAAGGCGTGAAAATAAACCACCCTTTAAATATTTTTTTAATATAAATTTTTCTAAAATTAAAAAGACAAAGAAATATAATCCCCATATAATAAAATTCCAACTGGCACCATGCCATAATCCTGTTAAAAACCAAACTATAAATATATTTCTTATATGCTTTAATTTACTACATTTATTTCCTCCTAAAGGAATATAAACATAGTTTTTAAAAAAACTTGATAGAGATATATGCCATCTTCGCCAAAAATCGGTAATTGAAGTTGCTACTAGAGGATAATTAAAGTTTTCTTTAAAATTAAAGCCAAACATTTTCCCTAGACCTATAGCCATATCACTATAACCAGAAAAGTCATAATATATTTGAAGGGTAAAACATATAGCAACTAGAATATAGGAAAACATAGTCATATTAGATTGCAAAATATTAGTATATAAGTTATATATTGTATCTGCTATAATAACCTTTTTTGAAAGACCAATTATAAAACGTGTTACTCCTTCACTAAATAAATCAACACTTTCTTTGGAGTTTAAAAGATCATCTTCAATATCTTTATATCTTACAATAGGTCCAGCAACTAATTGAGGAAACAATGTTATATAAGTCATGTAGTTTAAAATATTTTTAGAAGGAATAACCTCTTTTTTATAAACATCTACTAAATAACTTAAATTTTGAAAGGTAAAAAAACTTATACCTAAAGGTAATATAATTTCTAAGGTTGATAAGTTTAGATTAAAAATACTAGTGAAAGTACTTAAAAAGAAGTTCATATACTTAAAGTAAAATAATAAACCTATATTAAAAGTCAATCCGATTATAAAGATACCTTTATGTCTTTTATTATAAATAAAATTCCCTATTATAAAGTTTATAATACATGATGCTATTAATAATATTAAATACCATCCTTCTCCTATAAAATAAAAAAGAAGACTGAATATTAGTAAAATTATATGACGATATTTTTTTGGACATATAAAGTAACTTAAAAAAAGTAATGGCAAAAAAAAGAAAAGAAAACTTATACTAGAAAATACCATAAATTTCTTTCCTTTCTCCTATTTTAAATTCTCAAAATTAGCTTTTATTTTACTTGTCATTTCATTTGACATAATTAGAACTACTAAATCTTTATTTGATAAAACTTCAACATTTTCTGCTTCTACACATATCCATTTACGTGGATCAGCATTTTTTGTTATTTCCTCAACAGCTTTTGATGCATCTTTTTTGTCATTTAGTCTTATTAAAACAACAGAGTGAGGTATTGAACCAGTCATTGATTCACTTGCAATCGCTTCTTTATATTCAATATCAGCAAAGGCATAGTACTTAAAGTTTTCATCATTAAGAGTAGTATTTTCTAACATCATAGGTTTTTCTTCATCACTGATACCACTATATAATTTGTCCATTATTTCAGGTAGTGTTCCCTCTATATTTTTATTTTCTTCTTTTTTGCCACATCCTGATAGTGATAACATTAATAACATAATTGTAAATAAACTTAAAATCTTTTTCATTTTTCATCATCCTTTCATATATAATACCATAGTACTAATAATTTATAAACCCCATTTTACTTTTTTAATAAACTTTAGTACCGTTTTCTACGTTAGAATCTGGCTTTAAAAGCACCACTCCATTTGGAGTATCTACACCTAATACTAATACTTCGCTATAAATATCACCTATTTTCATTGGTTTAAAATTCATAACAGCAACTACTTGTTTATTAATTAAATCGCTTGGTTTATAAACATCCGTTATCTGAGCAGATGAATTTTTAATACCATACTCACCAAAATCAATTGTTAGTTTATAAGCTGGTTTCTTGGCTAACTCATTTAAAGATGCAGATATTATTGTTCCTACTCGCATTTCTACTTTTGTAAAATCTTTTATTTCTATCATATTTAACTCATCCCTATTTTAATTCAAATTCTATTTTACCTTTGGCATTTTCTGATGTTATAGTTGTAAGCGCCCCATTTATAAAAGTTATCCTTGGAGCAATATGACCCACATCAGCATTAATGATTATTGGAATGTTTAAGTCTCCTAATGAATGAAGTAAGGCTTCTTTAAAACTTATGTCATAATAACTAGATTCGGTAGCACTTCTGCCAAAAACAATTCCTTTGGTATATTTAAAATAGCCATTATCTTTAAAACGCCATAAAGTTCTAATTAGCCCTTCACTTGTTAATTCACAATTATCGAAGTACCATATTATGCCATCTTCTTTATATTTTTCAATGAAATCTTTTGTTTTATCAAAACGAGTACCAAAAAGCTCAGATATTATATCAAGACATCCACCGATTAAACGACCTTTTATTTCTATTTTGTTTTCACCACTCAAATTTTCCCATTTAACATCTTCTACTAAATTATAAGGCTCTAGACCAGTTACTTCATCAATACTTTTTTCATATTTTTCATAACTTTCATGAATTAATTTTTTTCCTTCTAGGGTCTCTAAGTTATCTACTAGTGACTTATCCCAAGGAGACATGCCAAAGGCGCAAAAGTTACTGCCATAAATAGTTGCTATATCATAGTTGGTAGTTATCGTAAATAAAAGTCCTGTGGGATCAGAGTATCCTTGTAACCATTTTATGTTATCTTTAATAATCGCAAAATTAGTATAAGACAACATTTCAATTAGAAAATCACCACCAGAAGCACACACTATAAGTTTTACATCTTTGTTCTTATATAACTTTTCTAACTCTTCTGCTCTTACTTTTGCTTCTGCACTTTCACCTTTTATAGAAGTTCTAACATTTTTTGTTTCTATTATATTATAACCTTTTTCTTGAAAAGATTTTATAGCATTATTTAAACGATTTACTTTCGGAGGATTTGTTATACCATCTGATGGTGCAGTTACTCCAATAGTATCTCCTTTTTTTATAAATTCTGGATATATCATATAATCACCCTTCCATACTCATTATATCGTATATGGATAATAGTAGTAAAGAAAAAAATCATGAAGAAAATTCATGATTAATTTTTAATTAATTTATAAATCCAAACAATATAAAGGATTAATAATAATACTCCTATTAAAGATAAAATTATAAATCCTAATGCTTGATTTTTTATTGCGGCAAAAAATATTAATCCAACAAGGGCTAAATAGCCAGAACTAAAAATTAATAGTAACATAATCCTAATAAATAAAGGAACATTTTTACTTTTTATTAGTTCTATAGAGCCTTCTGTTAATATTTCTCCTATAAACTCAATTAACAAGTCCATTATGCTTTGTTTACTTGGTATACTTCAACTTCTACTGGTGTTTCTTGACCAAATAAGTCAATTAATACATTTAGACGATTGTTTTCAAGGTCAATAGTATCTATCTTACCAATCATACCTTTAAATGGTCCATCAACAATACTTACTTTATCACCAACAGCCATTTCTGATTCAACATTGACACGACTCATTCCCATGCTTGCTAAAATTTTATCAATTTCATTAGGTAATAGTGGTGTAGGCTTAGCACCTTTTCCAGATGAACCAATAAATCCTGTTACTCCTGGAGTATTACGAACAATATACCATGCTTCATCACTCATAACCATTTCTACTAAAACGT
>CAYMVR010000048.1:0-7290 GCA_964393945.1 uncultured Muribaculaceae bacterium
AAAAAACTTACTTTTCAATAAAGTAAGCATAGTATTCATCAAAAGTGATGTTATGTTCATGAATGTAGGTTGCAACTTCTATTCCTACATAACGATAGTGCCAAGATTCAGCAGCGAAGCCTGTTATTTCTTCTTTTCCTTCTTGATAGCGTTCAATAAAACCATATTTATATGAATTATCTTGTAACCATATATGAGCAACTGAATCTTTAAAACTAGCCATAGTTGTATTGGTTTTACTAAAAATATCAGCGGTAAGTCCAGTTTGGTGTTCAGAATATCCAGGACGAGCAGCAATAGAATCGGCATAAGATGTGCCTTTGCTATTTTTATATGAGTCATATACTTTGACTTGGGACTCGTATGTACGGAAACTAGAATTCATGATTAAATATATATCTTGCTTGTATGCTTCATTCCACATATCTATGAAAGCTTGGTAGGCGACTTTTCGCATCTTATGGTTTTCACCATAATAATATTTATTATTTACACTAACTAAATCGTCAGGAATATAATTATCTTGTAATTTATAATATTTATTAGTTAAAATTAAATAATCTTTTTCTAAATCAGTATCATGATCAAAATCATAGTAGGCATGGTCACGATTGGTATTAACAAGAGCAACAATATTTTTAGGAGATTCACTTACATGTTTATTTTGATATTCTAAATATCTTGATAAATTTTTCTTTAAGTAATATTCTTCCTTGATTAGACTTAATAAGAATTCTTGTTTAGGAGAATTTAATAAATTGGTTATTGTTTCCCTACTTGTTTTTTCTTCTAACAACTTAATATCATCTTTACTATAACCAATTTGAATTAGTTTGTATTCATCAGTCTTTTTATAATCGATATCTTTTTTAATTTTGATTCCAGAATATATGGTTATTCCTAAAAATAATAGTATAATTAATGTTATCCATACAGATTTCTTAAGTTTTAGTTTGGTTTTTTTCATATTATCATCCTTATAATTATTATACCTAGAAAAATAATATTTGACAAATGAAAATAGAGATGATAAGATTTAATTGTATATATAAAGTAAAGGGTGATAAAATGGAAAACAATAAAGTTATTGTGGGATATTGTCCTAATTTTGATAGAATTATTCATGCCGATTTTTTAGAAGATGATATTTTATCACTACAACTTGTAAGAATATATCGAGATTTTATTTTTAAAATAGATATTTCTAAGTCAGATGATATAGAAAAAGTTCGCGAACTTGATCAGACAATGGGTAAATATGTTGATGATTATTTCTTTAGAAAAACTCTGCAAAGAGAAATGAAATCAATAAGAATTAAAAAGTCTGCAGGTGATATTATGTGGATGATTGTAGATGCAATAATAAAAATATTTAAACAATATGAAGAAGATCAAACAAGAAAAATTTATATTTCACGTTGGATTTAAGTTAAAAAGAGCACGAAAATGTTTCTTTTTTTTGTTGTTTTTGTTATAATTAATGGAGAATATCTAGAAACGAGTGATAATCATGGATTTTTTAAAAAAATATGATATAGATTTTAAACAAAAAGATTTATTAGAATTAGCGCTTACACATAGTAGTTATTCAAATGAACATGGTGGAGGAAATTATGAACGTTTGGAGTTTTTGGGTGATGCGGTTTTACAACTTATAATGAGTGATTATCTTTATAACCATTTTGATGTTCAAGAAGGAGAATTATCAAAAATAAGAGCAAGTTTTGTTTGTGAGGAAGCTTTGGCTCAATATTCTAAAGATGTAGGAATAGATACTCATATTAAAGTTGGTAATGGTCAAATAAAAAACATTAATGATACTATTATTGCTGATACATTTGAAAGTGTTCTAGGAGCTATTTATTTGGATCAAGGTTTTTTAGTTGCGCAAAAGTATGCATTAGAAGTTATTGTA
Organism: uncultured Muribaculaceae bacterium; assembly: GCA_964393945.1. Taxonomy (GTDB): domain Bacteria; phylum Bacillota_I; class Bacilli_A; order RF39; family UBA660; genus Caccenecus. The sequence continues at coordinate 1,916 of CAYMVR010000048.1, forward strand.
CCATATATTTTAGAGCACCGTGTGTTTTTGGGTGATTATAAATCTCATTTACAAGAAATGGTTCAGACTGATAAGAAGAGCTTGGAATATGTTATGGTAAGTGAAGAGGGTCCTAGTCATGATAAAACTTTTGTTTTTGAAGTTGTAATTGATGGGATAGTTTATGGAAAAGGGACTGGAAAAAGTAAAAAAGATGCTGAACAACAAGCAGCAAAAGATGCAATAAAAAAATGTGCAAAAAAGATAAGTAAAGGTTGATAATATGCATTTAAAAAATATTCGAGCATTTGGTTTTAAATCATTTGCAGATAAAATGGATTTAGAAATAAAGGATGGAATTACAGCGATAGTAGGCCCTAATGGTAGTGGTAAGAGTAACATTGTAGATGCTGTTCGTTGGGTTTTAGGTGAACAATCAGTAAAATCTTTACGTGGCTCTGATACAATGAGTGATGTAATATTTTCAGGATCTAAAACTCGTCCTGCTTTAACTCGTGCTTATGTATCGTTAGTTTTTGATAATAGTGATCATTATTTAAATAGTGAATTTACCGAAATTGAAATTAAGAGAGTTATTTATACAACTGGAGAAAATGAATATTATATTAATAATACTAAAGTTAGACTTAAAGATATTACAGATTTGTTTATGGATACTGGTGCTGGTAATGACTCATTTAATATTATTTCACAGGGTAGTGTTTCGGATATAATTTCTAGCAAGCCTGAGGCCAGAAGGATTATTTTTGAAGATGCAGCAGGAGTTTTAAAATATAAAAAAAGAAAAGAAGTTAGTTTGAAAAAATTAGAGAAAACTAAAGAGAACATTGCTAGAGTTAAACTTGTTATTGCAGAACTTGAAAAGAGTGTACTTCCTTTAAAAAAGCAAAGTGAAGTTGCCAAAAAGTTTTTAGGTTTAAAAGATGAACTCAAAAATATTGAAATTGCTTTAATTGCTAGTGATATTGCAAGTATTAATATGAAATATAAAAAAATTAAGACCGAAGTGGCTAGCCTTCAAAAGGAATTGGTAGGTATAACTGCTAAAAATAGCGAAGATAATACTCAACTTGAAAAGTTAAAATTAGAAAATTTAAAGTTAGAAGAACAAATTACAGAAAAAAATAATGAATATTTAAAACTTACAGAAAATTTAGCAAGTTTGGAAGCAGAAAAATTAGTTACAATGGAACGAAAAAAATATGATGCCGACCAAAGTAAGTTAGAAGAAGCTTTATTAAAATTAAAAGAAGAACAGTTAAGTATTAAAAAAGAAATGAATACGGAACAAGCTAAACTTAATGACTTAATCTCAGATATAAAAGAAAAATCTATTGAAAAAGATAAGTTTGATAATGATATTATAACAAAGAAGGTTAAAAAGAACCAATACATTACGAAAATAAATGAACATACAAAAGATATTTTAGTATTAGAAAATAAAATTGAAATATTAGAAGAAAATATTCGTAATAATTCGAAGATGCCAAATGCTGTTCGAAGTGTTCTTAATAATATGCGTCTTTCTGGTGTACATAATACCATTGGTAATTTAATTGAAGTTGAGGCAATGTATACGATTGCTATTGAAACAACTTTAGGACCTTCAGCTAATTTTCTAGTTGTCGATAGTGAAAAAGACGTTAAAGAATGTATTGATTATTTAAAAACTAATCGTCTTGGTCGTGCTACTTTTTTCCCTCTTAATATTATTAAACCAAGAGATATACCTATTGAGGAACTAAATAAAATTAAAAATATTAAGGGATTTTTAAATATTGCCAGTAATTTGGTTACTTGTGATAAAGAATATGATAATATTATTAAAAATCAACTTGGAAATGTAATTGTTGTCGATAATATTGATACTTTAAATCAAGTAGGAAAAATACTTGAATATCGTTATAGAATAGTTTCTTTAGATGGCGAAATACAATATGCTGGTGGTTCGGTTACGGGTGGTTCAACAAAGTCAAATAATGGAGGGCTAAACGATAAATTGCTTTTAACGGAACTTCAAGAAAAACTTGAGATAACTAAAACAGAACTAGAAAATTTAAATAAAGAATATCAAGAATTTAATATTCATTATGAAGAAATTGAAAATAAACAAAATGAACTTGCTAAGGTTCTTATTAATTTAAATGAAATTTTAAATTCTCGAACTAATAAAATTCGTGGTTTAGAAGAAGCCATTAATAAAAAAGAAATGGAAATTAAAGGAAATCAAGATATTGGTGATAATAAACTTGATGCGAAATTAGTAAGTATCTTAGAAGAGGCTAGTCAAGTTGCTAGTGAAAAAGATATTGCCTTAGAAGAACTTAATAATTTAAAAAGACAAAAGTCAGAGTTGTCTTTGAAAATTAATGAAGTTGAAAATAAGTATCATAAAACGAATACGACATATAATCAAATTCAAAATGAACTTAAAGATAAAGAAATTACTTTAGGTAAGTTTGATGTTAAATTAGATAATTTACTCTTGGAATTATCAGATACTTATTCTCTTACATATGAATATGCTTGTAGTAATTATGAACTTACAATGCCAGAAGAAGAGGCAAGACTAAAGGTTGATGAAATTAAAAAAGATATTGTTAAATTAGGAGAAGTTAATACTGGTGCTATTAGTGAGTATGAACGAGTAAGCGAGAGGTATGAATTTTTATTAAAACAAAGTTCGGATTTAGAGGATTCAAGCAGTGAACTTAATAATATTATTACAGAAATGGATAAAATAATGATAGAAAAGTTTAAAGAAACTTTTGATAAAATTAGTTTAGAATTTAATTCCGTTTTTAAAAAGTTATTTAAAGGTGGCAGGGGCACATTAAAACTTACTAATCCAGATGATATATTAAATACAGGAATAGATATTGAGGCTGAACCTCCGGGAAAGAAACTCAATTCGATTGCGCTACTTTCAGGTGGAGAGAAAACTTTAACAGCGATTGCGGTTTTATTTGCGATTTTAAATGTTAAACCAAGTCCTTTTTGTATTTTGGATGAAGTAGAGGCAGCTTTAGATGAAGCTAATGTCGATACTTTTGGCAAGTATTTGAAAGAAAAGAAAGAATCAAGCCAGTTTATTTTAATAACACATAAAAAAAGAACAATGGAATATGCGGATGTTTTGTATGGTATAACAATGCAAGAATCTGGTGTAAGTAAAATCGTTAGTGTTAATTTAGATAATATTTGAGAGGATAAAAATTATGAATGATGAGAAGTATTGGAATGAAACTTATTATGGTGAATTAGATAAATATGAACATGATTATCTTAAGGATACATGGATGAATAAATATGCTAATATCATTGATAGTGTAAATAATAAGAAAGCAATTGATCTTGGTTGTGGTCTAGGTCAAGATGCATTTTGGCTAAATAAAAGGGGTTTTAATGTTACTGCATGTGATATTTCTATAGTTGCGCTAGATAAATTGCACGAATTGTATTCTAATATTGAAACAATGCAATTAGATATTTCCAAAGGATTGCCTTTTGAAAATAATTCTATTGGTTTAATAAATGCTAATCTTTCATTACATTATTTTGATTTTAAAAAAACGCAAGAGATATTTGATGATATTTATAATAAGTTAGAGAATGGTGGTATGTTTATAGGACGTATGAACTCTGATAAAAATGGATATGTTAATGAATATTTTCAAGAGATAGAAAAAAACTTTTATTATGATTCAAAGCGCAAGAAATATACTCGTTTATTTAATAAAGAACAATTTGATATCTTAACAGAAAAATGGAATGTAATAGTTTTAAATGAAAATGAAACTAAACGCGTGGGAAGAACAAAATATACTTGGGAATTTATATTAAAAAAATAGTTTAATAAATTATATTAAAGTAAAACTAGATATGGAAAATATATCTAGTTTTAAAATGTATTTAATTTAAAAATATTATAAATAAAAATCAATATAAGATGTTTGAATAAATATTATATTTCACGATAAATATTTGCGTTTTTATAAGGATTTTTGGGGTCTATTTTATCAACGAATAAAATGCCGTTTAAATGATCCATTTCATGTTGGAAAGCAATACTTATATCTTCTCTAACTCTTATTTTAAAAGGATTACCATTTATATCTTGTGCTTCAACTGTAATTCTAGCGTATCTAGGAACAATACCATCAACCTCTCTATTTACGCTTAAGCATCCTTCACCCTCACCAACATAAATCATTTCTTCACTATGACTTACTATTTTAGGATTTATTAAAATATAATCTTTAAAAGTATTATCTTCTAATTCTTCAACAATAACGAATATACGCTTTGGAATACCTATTTGGATATAGGCAAGACCCATACCAGCGCGAAGGTCATATTTTTTTTCATATTCTTCGATTTGACTCATTTTTAAATAAGTAATCATATCTTCAATATTTTGTTTATCTTCTTTACTTAAAGGAAATATTACATCTTTACTTATTTCTCTTAAGGTTTTATCTTTTTCATCTAAAATAGTTATATTTGGTAATTTCATTGTTTCACACTCCCCAAAACAGCCTTATTTTAACATACATTTGCTTTTTTTTCAATATTTTGCTATAATATGAGGCTATAAAAAAGGGGAAATGGTTATGTTGGTGTATCGTGTCTGTTCTAAAGAAGAAGTGGATTTTTTACTTAATGGTGGAGATATTTCATTGGTTGGTGGTACATCAGAAAAATATGAGAAAAATAATCATCATTACGAAGAAAACGAAAGATATATGCATTTTTTTCAAAAAGAAGGTAATGTTGCTTTAGTAGGACAATTTCCAAAAGATTATATATGCGTTTATGATATACCAGATGATGTTTTGCTAGGCGGTATAGGAATAGGAAATTATATTTATTTTCCTAATAGATTAGAACTTACGGAATATGCGATTAGAAGTAGAGATATGCTATTTGAATATTTAAAACAAGTTAAATTCGCACGAGATTGGCTTCATGTTAGTCTTTTTATGGATCATATTCCAGAGTATTTAACAGAAATTATTTATAATAATGAAACCCCTACATTTGGTGGCAGATAAATTTAATTAGTATATTTTAAATACTAATTTTTTCGTTATAATAATATTTGAAAGTGGTAGCCCAGTTTTAAAATAGTTTATAAATAAAAAACTAGGAGAAATCCTAGTTATTGTTATTATTGCCCCAGCTCCAGCCAGCGCCGATAATGATTACAAGTAGAATGAATAGAACGATCCAGATTGCAGCACCAATGCCATATCCACTTGTATATCCTGCATATCCAGTGTTACAACAAGGTTGGTATCCTCCGTAGTTGCCACCATAGTAGCCATTATTTCCATAATAATACATATTTATACCTCCTTTATGTATCTATTATA
>CAYMVR010000049.1:0-7269 GCA_964393945.1 uncultured Muribaculaceae bacterium
ATAACAGCAGATGAAGTAATGTTCGCAGGAGGAAAAGGCGAAAATAATACATCTTACTACTTATACACAGGTGCAAACTATTGGACAATGTCTCCAATATATTGGGATGGTAACGGCGCTTTCGCTAACGTGTTCCCTGTGAATACGAGTGGCTACCTCGCCAACTGGGGTGTGAACTCCACTAACGCTGGTTTGCGCCCAGTAATAAATCTTAAGGCTGATACACTATTTAATGAAGGCTCAGATGGAACCCAAAATAATCCATATATTGTGCAGTAGAGAGATTGGGGTTTGGTATGAAATTTGTGATAAATAAAGATAGTGAAAAGGAGACTAAAGTTATTAGATTTCCTAGGGAGTTAGTTCGAGATATTGATGTAATTCTTAAGAAGAATAATATTAGTTTTACTAGATTTGTAATTCTGGCTTGCAAGTATGCTCTTGATAATATGGAAGAATGAATACTTGTAATTATAAAAGTTTTTTGGTATAATTAACGTGCCTTAGAACTTTTTTTATTTTATATATTTATTGAATAGGAGTTGATTTTATGAGTAAGATAAAGATTTTTAGTTTGGGTGGATTAGATGAAAATGGTAAAAACATTTATTGTGTAGAAATAGATAAAGATATTTTTATCTTTGATTGTGGTCTTAAATATGCAAGTGGAAATATGCTTGGTATTGATTATATCATTCCAGACTTTACATATTTAGTTAAAAACAAGAAAAGAATTAAAGGTTTATTTATTACCCATGGACATTATGAAAATATGGGTGCTACGGCTGATTTACTTTCCGTTTTACCTAATTTAAAAGTTTATGCGACTAAGTTTACTAAATATGTTTTAATGGATTTAGGAGTTAACAAAGATAGTATTATTGAAGTAAAAGCCCATAAGAAATTAAATTTTGGGCATGTTAGTGTCTTTCCAATTAGTGTGTCTCATAGTTGTCCAGATGCTGTAATGTATGTTATTAACACAAAAGATGGGGCAATATGTTATACAGGTGATTTTATTTTTGATGCCTCAATGATGGGCTCATATGATATGGATTTAGGCAAAATAGCATATGTTGGTAAACAAGGAGTATTGTGTTTACTTAGTGAATCAGTATTTAGTGAAAATGTAGGACATACTAGTCCTAATCATAAGTTAGAAGAACATTTTAAAAAAGTTATTAAGAATAGTCAAGGTAGAATTTTATTTATGGTTTTACCAACCCATTTATTTACAATTCAAGAGATTTTTAAAGCAAGTGAAAATAGTCATCGTAAAATTGTTATTATGGGTAAAAGATTACAAAATATGGTTAACTTTGGGTTAAAAGAAGGATATTTATCTATTCAAGATCATATTTTAGGTGATCTATCAAATATAAATGATAATAATGCGATTTTACTTATTTGTGATGATAAATCTAGTCCTTATGCTGCAATGTCAAAAATTTATAATGGCTATGATAAATTTAATAAATTAAAACCTACTGATACTGTTGTGTTTGCAGAGCCTAGGTATGATAGTAATGAAAAAGTACTTGTAAAATTAGAAAATGATTTAGCCGAGTTTGGTTGTGAAATTGTTAATACACCAAGTGATAAAAATATTTTACATCATGCTTCTAGTGAAGATTTAATGCAGATGATTAAACTTATGCAACCTAAGTATTATATGCCAGTTAAAGGTGAATATCGTTATATGGTAGGAAATGCTGATCTTGCAAATAGTCTTGGTATACCTCGGGAAAATATTATTTTAAAACAAAATGGAGAAGTAGTAGAATTTGATAATGGAAAATTAATAGAAAGCCAAGAAAAAATAAAAGTTAATGATTGCTTAATAGATGGTAAATCTAGTGATGATATTGGGGAACTAGTTATAAAAGATAGAGAAATGCTTAGTGAAAATGGTATCGTTTTAATTAGTGCAACTGTATCAAAACTAGAAAAAGTATTACTTGTTGGACCAGAGGTTACAACTAGAGGATTTATTTATATTAAAGATTCGCAAGATATGATTAAAGAAATTAAAAGAATTTGTACTGTTATAATTGAGCGAAATATTACGCCAAATTACGTTGATTATAATAAAATTAAAACAGAGATTCGTGATGAATTATCAAAATACTTATTTGAAGAAACTGAATGTAAACCAATGATCATTGCAGTTGTTCAAGAAGTTTAGTTAGTATAAATTATTAAAAATCACCCATAATATTAGTAGGTGATTTTTTTATGAAAGAAAGACAAAATGATAATATAATTTTTTTGAATTTAATTTATCAAAATGCCCAGATGGGACTTATTGGAATTGATGCTGTTATTGGTAAGGTAAAAGATGAGGAAATAGCAAAATTAATTGATGAACAAAGACTGGAATATGAGAATATTTGTGGTAGTGCTAAAGAAATTTTACTTAAATATGGTGCTAAAGAAGAAGAAATTAATAAACTCCAAAAACTTAGCAGTAAGATAATGAGCGAGATTATGAGCATGGGATGTGATGATAAAAGCATTGCCAAATTAATGATGGAAGGTAATGAAAAGGGAGTTATAGAAATTCAAGAAAAACTTAATACTTATAAAGAACAAGATGAAGAAATTGTAAATCTTGCTAAGAAGTTATTAGAAACTGAAGAACATAATCGGGCAGAATTTAAAAAATATTTGTAAGAGCTTAGGCTCTTTTTCTTCTTTTTTATTGCTTTTTTTGTGTTAATTTATTATAATATTTAATTGTAGGAGGTTTCGAAAAATGAAGAAAATAATCCTACTTGGTATACTTATTTTTTTAGTAAGTGGGTGTACAAGTATAAAGTCAAGAAATCTAAATGAACTTGTAATTGATATGGTAAGTAGTAATGTTAAAACGACTAATGTTAGTCGTAATGGATATCGTTTTTATTTGCCTAAAGGAATTAATATAAGAGAAAGCAAAGGCTTTAATGAAATACTAGATGATGTATTTTATGAATATTACTTATATGTGGATGTTGTAGAGTATCATAATCAAACAGAGTTTAGTTATAAGACAAATAATAATGCATATTATTCTCGAAGTTTGGAAAATAATGGAAAAAAAGGCTATATTGAGATAAATAATTATAAAAATAATCAATATTTAATTGAAATTATGTATAATTATGCTAAAATAGAAGTAGTAGTATATCAAGAAGATATTAATCATGCGGTTGCATATGCTATGGCTGTTTTAACTTCAATTACATATAATGATAATGTAATTGAAAATTATTTATCAAGTAGTATACTAAATAGTAATGAAGAAGAAGTTGATATATTTGAAGTTGTAGGTAGAGATTTATACTTACAAGTTACTGATGAAGAAGAAAAAACGCAAGAAAAAAATGATACAGATTATATAAACTAGGAAGGTGAACAAATAATGGGCTTAGTGAGTAAACTTAAAAATATTTTGTTTGAAGAAGAAGAAGTTGAAATTCCTGTACTAGAAAAAAAAGAAAAGAAGGAAGTTTTTACACCTTCAACTGCGACTGTACAGACGGCTACAAGAGAGATAAAGGAGCCTGATTATCAAGATTTTTATCGTGAAGAGGCACCAAAAAGAGAAGAAGCACCAGTACCAAAGCCAGTTGAAGCAGAAAGAAAAGCTTATACCGAAAATACAAATATTGAGGTGCGTACCCCTAAAGAACCTTCTTTTAATTTTCCTGATTTTGATGAAGAAGAATTTGAAAGTTTTTTACCTAGACGAACAACTAATGTAATGGAACATGAACGTAAAAAGGAAATGAAAAAGAAAGATTATAAACCTGCTCCTAAAAAAGAAGTTGTACAAGAAACTAAAACAAAATTCCGTCCATCACCAATTATTAGTCCTGTCTATGGTATTTTAGATAAGAATTATACACCTGATGAGATTACAAGTAGAACAGATAATGACATGCCAAAGACTTTAGATGTTGATAGTGTTAGAAAAAAAGCCTTTGGAACTTTGGAACTTGAAGAGAAGTTTGAACCTGATAATGTTGTTAATGATGATAGATTCGAAGATAATATTTTAGAAGAACGTTTGGAAAAGGCTAGAACAATTGATGAACTTTTAAAGGATAGTAGTGATGATGTTATTGATGTAGCAAATGAAGTTATAGAACTTCCTGATGAACTTGATAAAACTATTGATTCTTTAAATGATAAAAAAGAAGATACGATTGAGCCTGTAAAAGAAGATGATTCTTTAGAAAATGATTTATTTGATTTAATTGATTCAATGTATGAGAATAGAGAGGATGGTGAATAATGGATTTTTGGTTATCATTTTTACCAATAATTATTTATATTTTATTAATAATTATTTTGATTATTGGCATAATATTAGGTATAAAGTCAATTATTACAATAAAAAAAGTTGAAAAAGTAGTTGATGATGTAAATGAAAAAGTAGAATCTTTAAATGGACTTTTTCACGTCATTGATTTTACAACTGATAAAATTGTTGCTTTGACAGATAAAGTAGTAGATGGAGTATCATCACTAGCTTCAAAAATGTTTTTTAGAAAAAAAGGAAAACAAAAAAAGGAGGAAATTGAGAGTGAGTAAAGAAAAAAGTGGTATAGGTAAACTTTTAGCAGGCATTGGTATAGGTGTTGGACTAGGAATTTTATTTGCACCTAAAAGTGGTAAAGAAACTCGTGCTGATCTAAAAAAGAAAATGGATGAACTAATTTCCAAAGCTAAAGAATTAGACAAAGAAGAAGTAAAAGAAGCGATTATTAGTAAAGCTAAAGAAATTACTGAAGATTTAAAGAATTTAAATAAAGAAACTATTGCGGCTAAAATTAAATCTGGCGCTAAAGCTATTAAAGGAAAAGCAGAAGACTTGGTAGAGTATGCTCAAGAAAAGGGAACGCCTGCACTAAAAAAAGCTGCAGAAGGAGTAAAAGCTTCTACAATTAAAGCTTTAGAAAGCATGACTGAAAAATTAAAAAATGATGAAGAGCCTAAGAAAAAAGCTCCATCAAAGAAAAAAACTCAAATAAGCAAATAAAAAATAGTTGGTGTATAAAGCATCAACTATTTTTTTGCCTTAATTTTTTTAGATAATAAAAGATTATATTCTTCTTTTGTAATTTCCTTTTCTTTTTCCACTTCTATATAATATTTTTTTCTATATTCTTTTTCGATAATATGATATTGATAATAATGCAGACCTTTTTGATAAGCAACAAAATCAATAGGATTGTAAATATTGTTTGAAGATTCTTTTATAAAATAATCATCAGAAGAGAAAAGATAATATAAATAAAATTGTATAAATTTATTATGTTTACTATTTTAAGTTTTAATATTTTCTAAATATAGAAAAATTTGCTTTTTTAGAGTATTTATGATAAGATAATAACCACATTGAAAGGGAAGCATTATGATAAATAGAAAATATACAGTAAAAAGAGACGACGTATTTGTTGGAAGATTAATTAAACCTACATCTTTAAAGGTAGAAGAAAAATTGATTCCTGAAAAATGGATTGATTATAGAAGTATCTTATTTGTACCAAGTGGAGAAAGACTTGCGGATGACTTATTATATGATGGTCCAAATTATTTAATTCTTAACTACTCAAGAGATAAATCTTGTCTAAATTTATGCCCAAAAGTTTTAATGGTTGATAGAGCTCATAATTTATCTGATTTATTAAAGTTTTATGGTTATCCAGAAAACCTAAGCTATGAAGAGATTATTGAAATTAGAAAAGAATTCTTTACGGGTTGGTTTGCTGAAGATCATTGTGAAGTATTTGGGTATAAAGCAATAAGTTTACTCGACATTCCAAAGTATCCAGAATATCCAGAATATGTAATTAAAGATAGAAATGGATGCATTTATGTAAGAACAAATGCAGGCGTAGTAGAAGAGTGTCTTTTTGATGAATTAGATTCTTTAGGGGATAAAAGTTTAATAGAAGCCCATATGTCAGGCACTAGAATGAACGCTTTTAAGCCACAAAGAGCCGAAGGGCCAATTAGAAAATTAAGCAGATAATAAATCTGCTTTTTTTGAGCAAAAAAACTTAGAAAGCTTGACTTTCTATCATATTAAAGCTATACTTTAAATATATAGAAAGCAAGGGTGGTTTTTTATGGAAAAAGAATACAAAATAAGTTGGCTAAAAGTGGTTAGTGTTGTCCTTTTAATTGCAATTCTAATATTTATGATTTGCAAGTTTTATCCAAAGAGTGCAAATAAGAAAGATGCAACATCAACATATATTAATAACATTAATCAGATGAAAGAAGCAGGTTTTGATTTCTTTAAAGGAAATAATCTACCTACAGAACTAGGAGCTGTAAATCGTATAAGCCTAAAAGATATGATTAGTAGTGATCTTTTAGTAGAGTTTCTAGATGAAAATGGTAAAACTTGTAATGCTGAAGATAGTTATGTTCAAGTAACTAAAGTAAACAAAGAAGAATATGATATGAAAGTATTCTTAAGCTGTGCTAATAAGTCAGATTATATTGTTTCAACAATTTATGAGAGAGCAGAAAATAAGCCATCTGTAGATGACAAAAAACCAACAAATAATCAAACTGGAAATAATAATATAACCCAAAAGCCAGTAATTAATCAAGTTTATAATATTACTTATGTAAATAATTGCAAGGATGGTTCTTGTACAAATAATATTTATTATACTGTTACATTCGATGCAAATGGCGGAACAGTTAATGGCGGATCTGTAGCTACTAGAACTGTAAAAAAAGGTGATAGTGTTGTAGAATTATTACCATCAAGAGATGGCTACCGTTTCTTAGGATGGTATTTAAATGATAATTATTATAATTTTGCAACTCCAGTTACAAGCAAGATTACTTTAGTTGCCAAATGGGAAAAAATTAATGAAAATATTAAACCTTTAAGTAAATATACTGTAACATTTGATTCAAAAGGTGGCACAAGAGTTACTAATAAAGATGCTTGGGAAGGATCAACTATTGTAAGCCCAAAAAATCCTACAAGAGAATGTTTTGATTTTATGGGATGGTATTATTACAATACGAATGGAAATTATATTCGTTTTGATTTCAATACTCCAATATATAAAAATATAACATTATATGCTGAATGGGAAGATGATGGTACATGCTATTCAACTCCAGAGGATAATGTATATACTGTTAGATTTGATACAGACGGTGGAAGCTCTATTTCTTCAAAAAATATAATTGAAGGAAATAGGGTAACAAAGCCTAGCAATCCAACAAAGAGTGGATATACATTTGATGGAT
>CAYMVR010000050.1:0-7030 GCA_964393945.1 uncultured Muribaculaceae bacterium
GACAATAAAAGCTTAATTTTTATGATATTATTTTCATGGTGATAAACATGAAAGTTAAAATATTTGATGAGTCTCATGAAAAAGATTTAGAAGCTGATGTTAATGGTTTTTTGGCAAATTTGTCAGGTGATTTAGTTGATATTAAATTTCAAACTGCTATTGCAATGTTTGGAGATGAGCAAATATATTGTTTTACAGCCATGATTATTTATACAAGTTAGAGGTGTTAAAATGAAAAAACATTCATTTATAGAAAGTACAATTATATCAACTATTTCAATTATTTTTATTAAAATACTTGGAATGGTTTATGTAATTCCTTTTTATGCGATTGTTGGAGTACAAGGGGCCGCTTTGTATGCTTATGCCTATAATATATATGGTTTATTTTTAGAAATTGCAACAGCTGGTATTCCAAATGCAATGGGAAAAATTATAAATGAATTTAATACTTTAGGTAAACAAGAAGCTAAAGTAAGAGCTTTCCAAATTGGTAAAAAATTATTATTTTTTATTGCACTTATTGCTTTTATTATAATGTTTTTATTTGCAACACCGATTGCTAAACTAATTTTGGGAGATCTTAGTGGAGGAAATACAATAGAAGATGTTTCTTTTGTAATTCGATGTGTTTCTTTTGCTCTTCTTATTTTTCCTTTTTTAAGTGTTACAAGAGGCTTTTTTCAAGGGCATAAAATAATATATGTTTCAAGTTTTTCACAAGTAATTGAACAAATTGCGAGAGTAGTTTTTATTATTGGTGGTAGTTATATTGCCCTTAAATGGTTAAAACTTGATTTAACTAAAGTAGTTGGAGTTGCAGTCTTTAGTGCTTTTATTGGAGGATTTTGCGCTCTTTCTTATGTTGTTACGAAACTTAGAAAGCATAAAAAAGAATTTCATCTTGATACAGAATTTACTAAAAAAGATGAAATTAGTAATAAAGAAATTTTAAAAAAAATTATGATTTATGCGATACCCACAGTAGTTATTAGTATTGCTTTTTCCATATATAATAATATTGATATGATTCTCATTCTTCGAACTATGAATCATCTTGGTTATGAAGCAATTGAAGTGGAATTTATTACAACAGCAATTAGTACTTGGGCTTCTAAAATAAGTATTATTATAACTTCAATTGGTCTTGGAATGGCTCCAGGATTAGTTGCAGCAATGGTGGAGGCATATACCTTAAAAAACTATAAAGAAGTAAATCGGAAATTTAATAAAGCATTAGAAATAACTATTTTAATAACTATACCAATGTGTGTGGGAATATCTTTGCTTAGTAGTTCAATTTGGACAGTTTTTTATGGCTATAATAAAACAGGTTCACTTATTTTAGCTGTTTGTATATTTGCACCATTATTTTCTAATTTATACACAATATGTAATTATACTTTACAAAGTTTAAATAAATTCAAATTAGTTTATATAAGTGCAATAAGTGGAATTTTAATTAATACAATTCTAGATGTTCCTTTAATGCTTTTATTAGATAAACTAGGATTACCTGCTTATTGGGGAGCAACTCTTGCAACAATAGTGGGCTTTAGTTTTACAGTTTTAATTTCAGTTGTATTTCTTAAAAAAGAATATGATTTTCATTATAGAGAAATAATTACAATGTTTTTAAAATCTTTAGTACCATTACTTGTAATGATTTTTGCAGTTTTAATTTTAAAACTTATAATTCCAGTTAATTTTAATAGTAGATTTTATTTAATTATATATATTGGTATTATTTCGGTATTAGGTGCGTTATTATACTTTCTTGTTGCTCATAAAATGGGGCTTGTTAAACAGGTTTTTGGTGAGGACTTTTTAATAAAATTAAAAAACAAGTTTATAAAGAAAAAAGAGGTCAAATAGACCTTATACCATATAAATATTATTAGTGTTGTCTCCATCTTCAGTAGAATAAAAATTCACATTTTCAAGTTTACTTAATCTTGCATCAATCCTATTTAATTGTCTTTCAATTTTAGAAAGTCGAGATTCATAATCATTAAAGTTATTATTTGTGTTTATGTTAGGTTCTATGTTATAATTATTAGGCATGTTTGGATTCCCAGCATAAAATCCATTATTGGAGTAGGCTTGAATCCCAAATGGCTGATTAGCAATAGGCATGTTAGGAAAATTGGATTGATTCATGTAACTTGATTCTGCAAAAAAAGTATTTCGATCTTTTTTCATACTTGGCATGTTCCTTTCAATTTTATTATATGCTAAATTTTAGAAAGTAGTGATTTTTATGCGTCTTAGAAATTTACAAGATAAAGATGCTTTGATAGAAAAATGTGAGTACTTAGTTCGTGATTTAAATAAAGCAGGAAAATGGAAAGAAGTATTTGGTAACGATAATCCTATTCATGTTGAAATCGGAATGGGAAAAGGGGACTTTATATATCATATAGCTTTAGAATTTCCTAATATTAATTTTGTAGGAATTGAAAAATATTCTGGGGTAATTGCTAGAGCAATAAAAAAGTATCCTGATAGTTTACCTAATCTTCGGATTGTAAATTTTGATGCGATTAACCTTGAAAAACTTTTTAAAAATGAAGTTGAAACAATATATCTTAATTTTTCTGATCCATGGCCTAAAAAGAGACATGCTAGAAGAAGACTTACGAGTCAAGACTTTTTAATGGTATATGATAAAGTTTTTAAAGATAAGAAAAGAATAGTCATGAAAACAGATAATTTAATTTTATTTGCTAGTTCATTAGTAAGTTTAAGTGAATATGGATATATTTTAAAAGATGTTAATTTGGATTTAGCAAATAGTGGCTATTTTAATATTCCAACGGAATATGAAACAAAATTTATGAATCAAGGAGTTAAGATAAATTATTTAGTTGCAGAAAAAAATGAATGATTAATTGTCATTCGTTTTTTCTTCAGAATTATTTATTAAAACAGCGTGAATTACTAGTCTCTTAGTTCCGTTATTAGAACAGGTTGAAAGGGTTAATATTTTATCGTCTTTAGTAATTGGAACATTAAAATTATAATAACTTCTTTTAGTAATCATATCTATAAAGTCTAAAAATTCATTATCATCTTTGAAATGAACTTTTAAATAATCACTTGTTTTTGGAACTCTATATATTGAAAATATTTTAAACTTCATATCTTCATACAACGTATTATAAGTGATAATTTGATTTTCAGGATTAGTGTACCAATTTTTATTCGCTGTTTTATGAAGAGTACCAAACATGACACCACTATAATACATGTTATGACCATAAATAATATTGTTTTTATCTAAATTCATAGAATTATTACGATAATCCATGAAAATCCAGCCATTAGCATTTTTTTCTCTATTAATATTGTGATTTAAATAATAATCGTTGTCAGTACTTTGAAGAACTGGATAATCAATATTTGTATTGTTGACTTTTAATTCGCCAATTACATCACCGTTTTTAGTTAGAAGAGCCGCTAGTTTTTCATTAGTAATTAATTTGATTTCTTCAACTGGTCGTTCTTCAAGTTCAGCTTTATCTATTTCATTTTGTTCATTTTCTTTATTTTTTTCTTCTATTATTTTGGTTGCATCAGTTTTTTCCGCGATTTGTTTTAATTCATCTTTTATAGACGTTACTTGTCTTAAGGCAACATAGTTTGAAACTCCAATATACGTAATTACAAGAACGACTAGGCTAGATATTATTAGTCCACATACTTTTAGAGTATTTATTATAGCTTGGTGAAAAATATTATCTTTTAAGTAATCTTCTGTATATTCTAAGGATAAAGTTATTTTATTATGTTTTTTATACTTTTTGTTTATCTCTTTTAATTTTGCAATTGTTTTTTCATCATTAATGTTTTCTTGAATTATTACTTTTATATTAGACTTGTTATATTTTGTTAAAATTGATATTACTTTTTCTAATTCTTTGGTTATTAATTTGTTTATATGAATAGTTTTTAAATATTTGTTTATTTTGCAAAAGTTTTCAAAATCTTTTAAATCTTCTAAAGCTAAGGGAAGAGTAATTCTAATATTTGTTTTGTAGTAAATATTTGAGTAATTAATTAAATTATTCTTTTCCATAAAATTACTAATAAAAAGAATTTCAGAACGGGATAAAGAACGTATACCGTTTTTATCAAGAAGTTCTAGCATAAATGGTTGAATAAGATAGCAATTTAGTTTTTTTATTGTTTTAGCATTGATTAATTTTTCACATATTTCATAAGTTACAGGTTCATCTTCTTTAATATATAACTCTTCTATAATTGGACATTTATTTAAAAGGGGAATGATTAATGATGCTAGATCTATTTTAGATACAGAAACTTTGGTTATATTATATTGGATACATAATTCTTTCATGAAAGATGTAAGAATTTTAGCATTTTCATTAATGTAAATATCACTAAAAATCAGTTCGTTATCACTTATGATGTTGGTATTAATTAAATCACTACTAATTTCGCTATTATTTGTTTTATATGCAAAGATAATATTATTATCTTTTATATTAATTAGTACCTTTTTCATATACTCACCATTTTAATCATATCATATCTTGACATTTTTTTAAATAAAATTAGAAAAAGTAGTTTCTTTTTTACATTTTTGTGTTATAATAAGTCCATAATAATGATAGGGAGTGCAAAAGATGAAAAAAGTTAATTTTATATTTAGTGTGATGGCTGCTTTATTACTATTTATGCCTGGTGTAGATGCTAAAGAGATGAAGCAAAAGCAATCTACTAATACCAGAGATTATGGAACCATAACTGTTATGGAAACTGATGGTTGGGAAGAAAAAACAGGTGGCGGATATTATATTAATCAAGAATATTCTGTTACTAAGACTAATGGTGCTGGTTATGTGTATATTGAATTTTTAGAAACTAAAAATGTTAAAGTTACAAGTGTTTTACCAGAAAGTTCTTTTGAAATAGCAAAAGGACCTATTAAAACTAGTACAGGTGTTGTTTATGTATTTAAATTAAAATCTGGTACTTCAATTAGTGCTAAAACAAAACTTGCTACGGTAACCGCTGATATAGTTGATGCAAATGATAAGTCTTGTAATTTGAGTTTTAGTCCACTTGGAACTGTTTGTTCAAATGATAATGGAATTTATTTTGATAAGAATGGTAAGGAAGTTACAGAAGATGAATATAAAGCATCTTGTGAGGGTGTTCCTGTAGAACCTGATGAACCAAACAATGTAAATCCTCCTACTGGTAGTGTAGTTCCTTATGTTGCAGTACTTGGTGGTTTAGTAAGTATCGCTGGTGTTTATTTCTTTAGTAAGAAATCTAATAAGATGTATAAGATTTAAAGTTCTTAGTTAAATAAGAGCTTTTTTATTTGAACATTTTCTTCTTTTATGTTAATATTATGGATATATGAGGAGAGATTTTTATGCGTGAATTTACAGAACAAGAATTAGTTAGAAGAGATAAGCTAACTAAAATTAGAGAACTAGGGATAGATCCTTTTGGACACAAATATAATGTCAGTGGATATTCTTTAGATATAAAAGAGAAATACGCAACTAAAACTCATGAAGAATTAGAAAATTTAAGAGAAGAAGTTAGTGTTGCTGGTAGAATTATGTTTATTAGAAAAATGGGAAAAGCTAGTTTCTTTTCAATTAAAGATAAACTTGGAAATATTCAAATTTATATTTCGATAAATGATATTGGCGAAGAGGCTTATACATTATTTAAATCTGCTGATATTGGAGATATTGTTGGTGTACGTGGTATTGTTATGAAAACAGGAACAGGAGAGGTAACGATTAAATGTTTAGAGTATACTCATTTAGTAAAAGCTTTAAAACCACTTCCAGAAAAATTCCATGGTTTAAGTGATGTAGAAGAAAGATATCGTAGACGTTATGTCGATTTAATTATGAATGATGATGCTCGTAAGATTGCTTTTGCTCGTCCAAAAATTATTCGTACTATTCAAAATTATTTGGATAATTTGGGATACGTGGAAGTAGAAACTCCAATTCTTGGAACAATTTTAGGTGGTGCTGCAGCCAGACCATTTATTACACATCATAATGCTCAAGATATTGATATGTATCTTCGTATTGCAACTGAACTAAACTTAAAAAGATTATTAGTAGGTGGTATGGATGCCGTTTATGAAATTGGTAGAATTTTTAGAAATGAAGGAATGGATCGTAAGCACAATCCAGAATTTACAACGATAGAACTTTATAAGGCCTTTAGTGACTTAGAAGGTATGATGGATATAACTGAAGGAATTGTTAGTAATTGTGCAATGAATCTTAATGGAACTTATGATATTGATTTTTTAGGGCATCATATTAGTCTAGCTCCTGGTTTTAGAAGAGCTCATATGGTGGATCTTATTAAAGAACAAACAGGCGTAGATTTCTTTAAGGTAAAAAGTACCGAGGAAGCAAAGAAAATTGCCGAAGAACATCATGTTCAAATAGAAGAACATTTTAGTTTTGGTCATATTGTTAATGCTTTTTTTGAAGAGTTTGTTGAAGAAACAATAATAGAACCTACTTTTGTATTTGGTCATCCAGTTGAGGTAAGTCCACTTGCTAAAAAAGATCCTAACGATCCAAGATTTACTCAACGTTTTGAATTATTTATAATTGGTTGTGAATATGCTAATGCATTTACAGAACTTAATGATCCTATTGATCAATATGAGAGATTTGAAGCTCAACTAAAAGAAAAGGCTCTTGGAAATGATGAGGCTAATGACATGGATATTGATTTTGTTGAAGCTTTGGAATATGGTATGCCACCAGCAGGAGGCATGGGTATGGGAATTGATCGTTTAGTTATGCTTCTTACTAATAGTGAAACAATAAGAGAAGTTATTTTATTCCCAACTATGAAGCCTAGAGATTAGAATTTCACAAAAATTTCATAAAAAAAGAGTAAAACACTCTTTTTTTTGTATTATTTTGTGTTATAATTTTTATTAGGAGGATTTTATATGAAGAAAGAAGAAAAAAAATATGGTTTATTAAAAGGTATTTTGTTACTTATT